>JBEKZN010000008.1:0-12500 GCA_049509815.1 Opitutales bacterium | reverse complement strand
AGACGGGGAAGGGGTGCGCCGGCGGCGCGGGCGCGGCGGGCGGGTTCGCCCCAGATGGCTTCGACTTCGACTTCGCGGCGGGCGAGGTAGTCGATGAGGCTGGAGGGCTTGTACGGGCCCATGGGGAGGGTGACGTCGATTTGCTTTTGCAGGAAGTCGTCGGGGATGGGGATGCCGAGAGCGGCAGCGCCGGTTTGGACTTCGCGCATGAGCTGGCGGGCGAGCTCGAGGAGCGCGGGGTGGCGGACGATGATGTCGGTGGTGACGCCGCCGGCAGCGATGGTGAGGCCGTTGAAGGGGATGTTCCAGACGAGCTTGCGCCAGAGGATTTCGGGAAGGGAGTCCACGGCCTGGCAATCAATGCCGGCACGGGCAAAGCGGGCGGCGACGGCGCGGGTGCGTTCGCGGGCGGGGCCGTGCATTTCGCCGAGGCGGATGCTGCCTTCGATGTATTTTTCGATGACGCCGGGGGCGGTGCGGTTGATGCAGACGAAGCAGAGGCCGCCGAGCATGCGTTCGGGACCGCTGGTGGCGGCGTGGAATTCGACGTTGCCGAGGCCGTTTTGGAGGGTGAGGACGAGGGTGGCCGGGCCGAGGAGGGGGCGCAGGAGCGGAGGGAGGGCGGAGTTGGCGGTGGCTTTGGCGGTGATGACGACGAGGTCGCACGGGCCGATGGTTTCGGGACGCTCGTGGGCGCGGGCCGGGTGCACGCGCCAGGTGCCCTCGTGGTCGGTGATGCGCCAACCGTGGTCGCGGACGATGGCGTGGTCGGAGCGGAGAAGAAAATGAACTTCGTCGCCGGCGCGGGCGAGGCGCGCGCCGTAATAACCTCCGACCGCTCCGGCTCCGACGATGGCGATTTTCATGCGGCCCCGCTGGTGCAAGGGGGATGACTCATGCGGGTGCCAGTTCCGGCGCGGGGCGTCAATCTTCTCCGCCGCCGGGGACGGGTTTCTTGCCGCTGCCGTCGTCCCATTTTTGTTTTTTCTGGAGACTGGAGGAGGAGGCCCATTCCTGGATGAGGTCGCCTTTGGGGGAATAAACGCGGACCCAGATGCCGAGGAGGTTGTCGGTGACGTCGCGGTTGGCGCCGGTGCCCCAGGTGTAGCCGGACATGAGGGCGTAGGAGGTCATGGGCACCTTGAGGGTGTCGAGGGTTTCCGAGCCGTTGGGCGGGACGAGGTCGAGGATGACGGAGCCGGCGGCGCGGGTGACGGGGTCGGTGGAGGGATCCAATGCGCCGGGGACGGCGCCATCCTTGAAGATCTGGTATTCGACGCGGATTTTTTGCAGCTCCATCGAGGTTTCGTTTTCGACGGTGAGCTTGTAGCCCTCCTGCCATTTTTCCTCGGTCATGTCGCCGGTCTGGGCAGTGACGGAGCTGGATTTCCAGGGGAGAGCGGTGAGGGTGAGGGCCATGCCGCGGTCGTCCACGGCCTGCTGGATAGCCCATTGGCGGATGTAATCCTGGTCGGCGTCGATGAAGACCTCGATTTTGACCTTAAAATTCTCGCCATCCTCGCGTTTGAGGGAGACGTCCTGGCCGATGACATTTTCGATTTCGGCCTTGAGGGTGCGGCCCTGCTGGTCGGTGAAGGTGTGCAGTTCTTCGGCGGGGAGGGCCGTGGCGGCGAGCCAGCCGCCGAGGACGATAACAAGGAGGCCGCGCAGCCAAGGAGTCCCGGTCCCGCGGGGGAAGACACGGGAGCCGGCGGGCCAATCCTGGGAGAGCATAGGCACGGCAAGACAAGAAAACACCCGCGGGCGGATGCTGTCAACCCCCTCTTTAGCGGTACGTTAGCACCGAAGGCGCGAGTCAGGCGGCCTGCTAGGGTGTGGCCCCTACCCTGCCCTCCTAAGGCCTTGCTTTTGAAGGGCGGGCGTGCATAGTTAACCGTTCCCGGTGATGGCGGGCGCGCGTATCCAGTGCTCCGGCCGGCCGGAAAATCTCATTCCTTCCAAACCTGTGCGCGCCAGCGTGAGCGAGCGCGCGACGAACGTCATGAAAACATCCGCCAAGGCCAAACCGTCTCTCGTGCCGTTCCCGCCTCAAGACGAGGTGGGACCCGAAATGCGCGGGGCGGATGTCGTCGTGCGGTGCCTGGAGCGCGAGGGCGTGGACGTGGTGTTTGCGTACCCGGGCGGGGCGTCGATGGAGCTGCATCAGGCGCTGACGCGGACGAAGAAGATCCGGACGATTTTGCCGCGGTTTGAGCAGGGCGGCGGGTTCATGGCGCACGGTTACGCGCGGGCCACGGGCAAGGTGGGGGTGTGCATGGCGACGAGCGGGCCGGGCGCGACGAATCTGGTGACGTGCATCGCGGACGCGTTCATGGACTCGATTCCGCTGGTGGCGATCACGGGGCAGGTGTTCCAGCAGTTCATCGGCAAGGGGGCGTTCCAGGAGACGGACTTTTTCGGGATGACCTTGCCGATCACGAAGCACAGCTACCTGGTGCTGAAGGCGGAGGACTTGCCGCGCGTGATCAAGGAGGCCTTTCACATCGCAGCGACGGGGCGGCCGGGGCCGGTGGTGATTGATATTCCCAAGGACGTGCAGCAAAAGCATTTCAAGCCGGTGTTTCCGGGCGCGGTGGATCTGCCGGGGTACGCGGAGCCGCCGCAGGCGAGCGACGAGGACCTGCTGAAGGTGCTCGATTTGCTGGCGAAGGCGAAGCAGCCGGTGTTGTACACGGGCGGCGGGATTTTGAGCGCGCATGCGTCGGACGAGTTGCGGAAGTTCGCGGAGCTGACGGGCGTGCCGGTGGCCTCGACGCTGATGGGGCTGGGGGCGTTCCCGGCGGACGACCCGCAGAGCCTGTACTGGTTCGGCATGCACGGCACGGTGGCGGGCAACTGGGCGGTGTGCGACAGCGATTTGCTGATCGTGGCGGGCGCGCGGTTCGACGACCGGATCACGGGCAAGGTGGAGAAGTTCGCGCCGAACGCGACGATCGTGCATTTCGACATCGACCGGTCGGAGCACAACAAGAACAAGTTCGCGCACCTGCCGATCCAGAGCGACATCAAGTACGCGCTGGGGCGGATGAACGAGTTGATCGCGCAGCGGCACTGGCAGAAGCCGGACACCTCGGCGTGGTTTGAACAGATCACGGCGTGGAAGAAGCAGCATCCGTTTCCGTTCAACTACAAGAAGGACACGCAGCACATCCAGCCGCAGGAGGCGATCGAGGTGCTGTTTGAGGAGACGAAGGGCGACGCGATCCTGACGACGGGCGTGGGGCAGCACCAGATGTGGGCGCCGCAGTATTACCGGTTCAAGGAGCCGCGGACGTTCATCAGTTCGCTCGGGTTGGGGACGATGGGATTTGGTTTCCCGGCGGCGCTGGGCGCGAAAGTGGCGCGGCCGGACAAGCAGGTGATCGACGTGGACGGCGACGGCTCGTTCCTGATGAACATCCAGGAGCTGGCGACGGCGAAGATCGAAAAGATCGGCGCGAAATGCCTGCTGCTGAACAACCAGCACCTGGGCATGGTGGTGCAGTGGGAGGACAATTTCTACAACGGCACGCGCGGGCACACGATTCTGGGCGATCCGGAAAACATCGGCGGGCCGCACAATCCCGGCGGGCTGTACCCGGACTTTGTGAAGATCGCGGAGGGCTTCGGCGTGAAGGCGCGGCGGGTGATCAAGCGCGAGGAGTTGCGCGAGGCGATCCGCGAGATGCTGGCGCACGACGGGCCGTATGTGCTGGACGTGGTGGTGCCGTACACGGAGCACGTGCTGCCGTTCATCCCGCAGGGGAAGTCAGCGAAGGAGATCATCACGGAGCGGGTGAAGTGAGGCCGGCGGGATTTAACCATCGCGAACGGGCGAACCGGAGGCAAGGCTCGCTCCCGCAGACCATGCCGTCATGAAAATGCTTTCCTGGCTGGGCGGATTCATGCTCGCGTATTTGTCGGGCGCGGCAGCGCCAACACCAGCGGCGACGCCAGCGGCTGCGCCCAAGCCGCTGCGGCTGGTGATCGTGGGCGATTCAACGGTGTGCAACTGGCCGCTGGACGACAAATTGCAGCGCCAGGGCTGGGGCATGCACATCCAGGATTATTTCAAGAGCGATGTGACGGTCAGCAATCTCGCCGCTTCCGGGCGCAGCACCAAGACGTTCATTGCGGAAGGCCGGTGGGCCAAGGCGTTGGCGGAGAAGCCGGATGTGGTGCTGATTCAGTTCGGGCACAATGATTCCCACGCGGCCAGCCATCCCGAGGCGACGAATGCCGCCACGGATTTCCGCGAGTATTTGCGCAAGTATGTTGACGATGCGCGGGCCGTCGGCGCCATTCCCGTGCTGATCACACCGATGTGCCGGCGCACGGCCACGGACAATCTGGAGCCCTATGCCGAGGCCATGAAAGCCGTCGCCACGGAGAAGCATGTGGCGCTGATTGATTTGCACGCAGCGAGCGCCAAGCTCTATGCGCAACTCGGCCCGGAAGGTGTGAAAGCTTTGGAGGCGAAGTTGGCCAGCGGCGATTATGACACGACGCATTTCAATGCCGCGGGCGCGAAGGACATGGCGGCATTGGTGATGACAGCACTGCCGACGGACGTGCCGCAGTTGAAAGTTTATTTGAAGTAGCGGGCGAAGATTATCCCCAAGCGGGCGAAATAATGCGGGGCCGGTGGGATTCGGTCGCGCGGGCTAGACGCTCACCCAGGGGTGGTCCTTCACCTTGGGCCAGCGCGTGCGCTGGGCGAGTTGCGTATAGGGATCGCGGGCGCATTGCGCGGGCGAGACCTCGGGGAACCACGCTTCGCCGAGGCCGTTTTTGATGAAAAAAGCGTTGAAGCCATAGCGGTGCGTGCCGACGAGGCGGTAGCCCTTGCTGCGCCCGAGCTTGACCATGGCGGCGAGGGAGGCGCCGCGAAAATCGGGGGCGTCCGGGCTCTCGCGAAAATCCGCGCGGTAGGGCACGGTGAGCGACTGATCCGGCGGGATGGGGTTGTTGATTTCGCAGACGACGATGCGCGGCGAGACCACGTCGAGGGCGCGCCAAATCCAGTAGTCCACGCCGTCGAGGTCGAGGGAGAGCAGGTCAATCTCGCCGCGCAGGCCGGCGTCGGCGATCAACTGGTTGACATTTTCCGCGGTGATCCAGGCGCAATTAAACGTGGGCGGAAGCTGGAAGGTGTTCTTGTGCTGCGCGAAGAAGGCGCGACCGCGCTCGACATTGGCGGCGTCGCCATCGAAGAGGCAGCCCCACCAGCCGTGATTGATGATTAAATTGGTGGTGTTGCATTCAAGGCCGTCGCCGGCGCAGATTTCGAGACAGGTGCGGGTTTGAGGCGGAAGCAGGGAGAAGAGGTAAAGGAGAATTCCATCCTCCTCGTATTGGGAATACTGGCGGAAGCCGACGTCGGCGAACGAAGGCAGCGCCGGCGCGGGCGATTGGGCGAGCTGCCGGTAATGCTGCTGGAGGAGGAGCTGGCCGACCTGGTTGTCGGTCTGGCTTTTGAGCAACTCCGCGGGGTACTGGGCGAAAAAATCCCTGGGGTTGATCGCGCCCTGGGCGCGGCGCAGGAGGGATTTGAGTTTTTGCAGCATCCGATATTTATTAGATGTTTGGCTCCATCAACTTCACACACACGCCGTAACCATGAAAACCCGTCTTGCGCCCGGGCTGGATTGTCGTTAACTTGGTGACATGAAACTTAGGTTAGTGGTCGAGCACGACAATAAAATCAACCGCTGGGCGGCCTATTTTCCCGAGCTGCCGGGATGCGCCTCGGCGGGCGACACGGAAGAGGAAGCGGTCTTGAACGCGCGCGAAGCCTTGGCCCTTTGGTTTGAGCCGGTGGATCTGCCTCTTGAGCAGGGGGCAAAGCTGCTTGAAGTAAGTCTGCCGTGAGTGAGCATTTCCCGGCTTGCACCGCGCACGACGTCGTCCGAGTGTTGCGTCGAAACGGGTTTTTGCTCACCAGCCAAAAAGGAAGCCACCAAAAGTGGCGGCATGCGGACGGACGACAGGTCATTGTGGCGATGCATGGCAACAAACCCATTCCCCTAGGCACACTGAGAAGCATCGTCAAAGGCAGCGGACTTGGAACCGATGCTTTTCGCTAAACGATCATTTGAGCTTTTTTATGCCAGCAATTGACCCCTTTGCCTTCTACACCGCGCTGGCGGTGCGCCAGTCGTTTGCGGAGGTGACGCATCCGGAAGTTTACACGGCGCTGCCGGACGACTGGGTGGTGGTGATCGGGGACGTGGAGGGTTCGACGGGGGCGATTGCGCGGGGGCAGTACAAGGAGGTGAACCTGGTGGGGAGTTCGATGCTGATGGCGACGTTCAACGCGCTGGGGCGGTCGGATCTGCCGTTTATTTTCGGCGGGGACGGCTCGACGCTGGCGCTGCCGGCGGAGGTGCTGGCGCGGGCGACGCCGGCGCTGCTGGCAACGCGGAAGATGGCGCGGGACGGTTTCAATTTGGGATTGCGGGTGGGCGTGGTGCCGATGCGCGAAATTCGCGCCGCGGGGCAGGATGTGAGAGTGGCGCGGGTGCGGCTGTCGGAGCGGTTTGCGCTGGCGGCGTTTTGGGGCGAGGGGCTGGCGTGGGCGGAAAGGCTGGTCAAGGATCCGGAAGCGGGCGCGGCGTACCGGCTGGAGGGCGAGGTGACGCCGGATGACAAGACGTTTGCGGGGCTGGAGTGCCGGTGGCGGCCGGTGCCGAGCGAATTGGGCGAGACCGTGGCGCTGCTGGTGCTGGCCACGGCGTCCAACCCGGCGGAGCAGGCGCGGGTGTACGAAACGGTGCTGGACCGAATGCGCAAAGTCTTTGGCGAACAGGCCGGCGGGCACCCGGTGGCGCAATCGCAACTGCAGCTGGGGCGGGGCGGGGCGGCGTTTGAAGCGGAGGCGCGGGTGCAACGGAGCCAGGCCAGCCGGTGGCGGCGCGCCGTATTCAAAATTCGGATACACCTGGAGGTGCTGGCGGGGCGGTTCCTGATGGCGCGCAAGGTGAAGACGCCCGCGGCGGACTGGGGGCGGTACAAGGAGCAGGTGGCGCGGCTGAGCGATTTCCAGAAATTCGACGGGCTGCTGCGGATGGTGCTGTCGGCCACGCCGGGGCAGCGGGCGGAGCTGGTGGCGTGGCTGGAGGAGCGGCAGAGCGCCGGGGAGCTGGCGTTCGGGCTGCATGTGGCGAAGGAGGCGCTGGTGACGTGCCTGATTTTCGAGCGCGAGGGCGGGCATTTGCATTTCATCGACGGGGCGGACGGGGGATATGCGCGGGCGGCGGTGGATTTAAAGGCGCGGCTGGCGGAAAAGCCCGCTTCGCGCTGGGGCTGGGCCAGCCCCAAGCCACCCGCATGATACGGTTGCCAATGGGGGATTTTTGGTGCAGACTCGGGAGCATGAGCAGCGACTCGGACACTTCCGAAAAAAACGAGCCGCTGCCGCCGCTGGAATTCGCGCCGGGGCATGCGGCCGCCGGGCATTTGGCCGGGCCGTTCAACGAGGCGGCGCTGGTGCAATTTGCTTCGGGTTTGCGCGAGCGGCTGACCGCGGGGGCGCCGACGCTCGGGCTGATTTTCATGGGCGCGCCGTTTCGCGAGCAGGCGCGGGAGGTTTTGGAATTGGTGCGGCTGCACGCGCGGACACCGCTGCTGGCGGGGTGCTCGAGCCACGCGCTGGTGGCCAACGGGCGGGAGATCGAAGGCGAGGCGGGGGTGGCGCTGGTGTTGTACCATTTGCCGGGGGCGGAGCTGCACGGGTTTCATTTTCACGCGCGCGACGCCGAGGACGGGGATACGGCGGGCTACTGGGTGGAGCACTCGGGCGTGACACCGGAAAAGGTGCGCGGGTGGCTGGTGTTTGCGGATCCGTTCCACATGCGCAGCGACCAGTGGCTGCGCGGGTGGAACGCGGCGTACGCGCCGCGGCCAATCCTGGGCGGGCTGGCGACGGGGCGCGACGGCGAGTACGCAAGCCAGATCTATCTGAATGGCGAGGTGTTTGACGAAGGCGGCGTGGCGGTGGCGGTGGGCGGGGCGGTGACACTGGCGGGGCTGGTGGCGCAGGGTTGCGAGCCGGTGGGGGAAACGTGGACGATCACGCGCGCGGAGGGCAATGTGATCCACGAGATCGGGCGGCGGCCGGCGTACGAGGTGCTGCAGGAGACGTTTGCGAACCTGCCGGACGAGATGCGCAAGCGCGCGCAGGGAAATATTTTCGTGGGGCTGGTGGTGAACGAATATCGCGAGGATTTCCAGCGCGGGGATTTTCTGGTGCGGAACCTGATCGGAGGCGACCCGAAGTCGGGGGCGCTGGCGGTGGCGGCGTTCCCGCGCACGGGGCAGACGGTGCAGTTTCAATTGCGCGACGCGACGGCGGCGAGCGCGGACCTGGCGGAGCATCTGACGCAGGCGCGAGCGGAGCTGGCGGGGCGCGCGGTGTACGGCGGTTGCCTGTGCGTGTGCAACGGGCGGGGCACGCATTTGTTCGGGCGGCCGGACCACGATGCGGGGCTGGTGGCGCGGGCGCTGGGGCCGCTGGAGTTTGCGGGCTTTTTCTGCAATGGGGAGCTGGGGCCGGTGGGCAAGGGGAACTTCATCCACGGCTACAGCGCGATGCTGGCGCTGTTCATGCAGGCGTGAACGGAGTGGGTAAGTTTACGACGCGGGCTGCGAGCGGTAGCGGGCTTCGTTGACCTTGAGCGGGCGGCCTTTCATTTCCTTGCCTTCAAGGCCCTTGATGGTGGCTTCGGCCTTGTCGGCGTCCACTTCCACGAAGGCGAAGCCGCGCGAGCGGCCGGCCTCGCGGTCGAGGATGATTTTGACGGCATGCACCGGGCCGAAGGGAGCGAAGACCTCGTGAATTTCCGTTTCCGTGGCCGAGAACGGCAGGTTGCCAACGTAGATGGACTTCTTCATAGCCATGAGACGGCAGGCGGGCCCGCGCCGGAGAGCGGCGGAGCGTGGTTAGCGTCCGGAATTTTGCTCCTAAGAGCATAGCTCATGCCAAGCAGGGGTCGCAAGGCGTTGGGCCTGGGGCGACGACGACGAAAGCCGGCGGTTATTTTGCGGGGACGACCACCATGATGCCGTGCATGCCGGCGGCGAAGTGGCCGGGAAAAGTACACAGGAACGGATATTCGCCGGGGGCGGGAGCGGTGAAGGAAGTCTGCACCGTTTCGCCGGGGCCGGCAAAGGCGGTGTGGGCGAGCACGAGGTTCATCTGGTCGGCGGGAAGGTAGCCGTTGTCCTTGGCCTGATTGGCGGCGAGGGCGAAGTCGGGAACGTCGGAACCGGACTGGAGGATGACGACGTTATGGGCCATGATGGCGCGAGGCTGCACACCGGCATTGGTCAGCTCAATGCGAACGGGCTGGCCGGAGGTGACGGTGAAGCGCGCGCCGTTATATTGCATGGTGTCATTGCCGGTGAGTTGCACGACCTGCGTGCCGGAATCATCCGAGACGGGGATGGCGGCGGGCGCAGGCGGGGCGGCAGGAGCGTCGGGGGTATTTTGGTCATTTCCGCAACCGGACCAAAGCGGCGACACGAGCAGCAAGAGGACAAAGGAAATTTGCCAAAATATTTTCATGTTTCAACGTAGGCGGAGTTCGTGGCGTTGTCAAAATACGGGAAGCAACCATTGTGCCGGAGCCGCTTTCATCATTGCGGAACCTGGCCGGCGGCGCGGTAAGCGGCGGCGAGCAGCGAGACGGGATGGGTGACGCGCGGAGCGGACGAACCGCGCGAGCGCAGGCCGTTTTCCAATTGCAGTTGGCAGCCGGGATTGGCGGTGGCGACGATGGCCGCACTGGTGGCCGCGACGTGCATGAGTTTGCGCTGCAAAAGTTTTGCGGCCTGATCGGGATGGGTGATGCTGTGGAGGCCGGCGCTGCCGCAGCACCAATCGGATTCGCGGAGCTCGACGAGTTGCGCGCCCGGCACGGCGCGAAGAACGGCGCGAGGCGCGGCGGATATTTTTTGCCCGTGGCAGAGGTGACAGCTTTCGTGGTAGGTGACGGTGATCGCGGGCGACGGCGCGGAAGCGGCCACAGGGACGAGGCCGATGTGCGCGAGCCATTCGTGGATGTCGCGGACTTTGGCGTCCCACTGGCGGGCGCGGGCGGCATAGGCGGGATCGTCGGCGAGAAGAGCGGAGAAGTGCTTGAGGTGGCTGCCGCAGCCACCGGCGTTGGTGATGACGGCGTCGAGCTGGGCGAGATCGAACAAGTCGAGCAGCCGGCGGGCGAGCGCGGCGGCGAGGGCGGGCTCGCCGTTGTGCGCGTGGAGCGAGCCGCAGCAGGGTTGTATCCGTGGAGTGAATACAGCGCAGCCGTGGGCGAGGAGGACGTCGGCGGTGTCGCGGTTGACGGAGGAGAAGACGAGATCCTGGATGCAGCCGGTGAGCAGGCCGACGCGGTAGCGCGGGGCGGGCGGGGTTTCATGCGCGCGGATGAGCTGAGGAGAAAAGCGGTCGGCGATGCGCGGAGTGGACGGCTCGAGTTTTCGCAAATCGGCCGGGAGCAGGCGCAGCAGGCCGAGGCGCGCGGCGAAATCGCGCAGGCCGGAGCGCTGCCAGAAACGCAGCAGGCGGCCGCAGGCACGCAGGAGGCGCGGACGAGTGAAGACGACGCGCAAGCCGAGCGTGCGCCAGAAACGGCGACGCGGTTGGGCGGAGTCGAGCACGCCGGATTGTTCGACATCGGCGCGGGCGGCTTCGAGAAGCGTGACGTAGTCCACACCGGCGGGGCAGGCGCTCTGGCAGGCGAGGCAGCCGAGGCAGTCGTACATTTCCTCGCCGAAGCCTTGGGTGACGGGGAGCGCGCCGTCGGCCACGGCACGCATGAGGGCAATGCGGCCGCGCGGCGAGTGGCGCTCGCGGCCGGTTTCGACGAAGGTCGGGCAAGTCGGCAGACAGAGGCCGCAGTGCATGCATTGCTGCAGCACGCGGTAGTCGAGCGATTGAAGCGAAGGAGGCAAGGCGGGCGAAAAATTTAATCGAGGTCGAAAATTTTGCCGGGGTTGAGGAGGTTGGCGGGGTCGAGGGCGCGCTTGATGGTTTTGAGGAGGGCGTAGGAGCCGGGGTCGCGCTGGAGCGGGAGGAAGGATTTTTTGGCGAGGCCGACACCGTGCTCGCCGGTGATGGTGCCGCCGCGGCGGAGGGTCTCGGCGACGATGTCGGCGAGGGCCAGCTCGACGCGGTGCAGGGCGGCGGGGTCGCGTTCGTCGGTGAGAAAGGTCGGGTGGAGGTTGCCGTCGCCTGCGTGGCCAAAGGTGGCGACCTGAAGCTGGTGGCGGCGGGCGGTTTCCTCGACGAAACGGACCATGGCGGCAAGTTCGCTGCGCGGGACGGTGACGTCCTCGAGGATGGTGGTGGGCCGCAGGCGGGCGAGCGCGGTGAAGGCGTTGCGGCGGGCGGCGGCGAGGCGGGCGGCTTCGGCGGGATTGGTGGCTCGGCGAATTTCGAGGGCGCCGTGAGCGCGGGCGAGTTCAGCGATGCGGGCGGCTTCGTCTTCGACGACGGCGGGATGGCCGTCGGTTTCGATGAGGAGGAGAGCGCCGACGTCGGTGGGCAAGCCGACGTGGGCGTAGTCTTCGACGCAGCGCAGGGTGGTTTGGTCGAGAAATTCGAGCGTACAGGGAATGATGCGCGCAGCAATGATGGCGGAGACGGTGGCGGCGGCGGGTTCGAGGGCGAGGTAAGTGGCGAGCAAGGTGGCGCGAGCGGGCGGGCGCGGGATGAGCTTGAGGAGAACCTTGGTGACGATGCCGAGCGTGCCTTCGGAGCCGATGAACAAATCGCGCAGCGAATAGCCGGCGACGTCCTTGACGCATTTGGAGCCGAGCCAGGCGAGGGTGCCGTCGGGCAGGACGACTTCGAGGCCCATGACGTAGTCGCGGGTGACGCCGTATTTTAAGCCGCGCAGGCCGCCGGAGTTGTGGGCGACGTTGCCGCCGATGGTGGAGATTTTGAGGGAGCCGGGGTCGGGCGGGTAAAAGAGGCCGTGGACGGCGGCGGCTTCATCGAGGGCCTGGGTAATGACGCCGGGCTCGGCAAGCAAGGTGTGGTTGAGGGGGTCCACTTCGAGAATGCGGTTGAGGCGCTGAAGGCAGAGGACGATGGCGCCGGGCACGGGCACCGCGCCGCCGCTGAGACCGGTGCCGGAGCCGCGCGGCACGACGGGGGTGTGGTGGGTGGATGCGAGGCGCAGGATGGCGGAGACCTGGGCGGCATCGGCGGGAAATACGACGACGGCAGGAGTCTGCCGTGCGAGGGCGGCGGTGCCGTCGAAGGCGTAAGGCAGGACGTCTTCCGGGGCGGTGAGGACGTGTTCGGCGCCGAGGAGGTCGCGCAGGGCCGCAGCTAGATCACTCATGGGTGGGGCGCGGCGCTCGCCAAATCAAGAGGATGGCGCAGCGGCCGAGGGCGGAGGAGCGGCGGGCGGGTTGGAAACGGGGGGTTGGGCAGGAGCGACAGGAGTTTTGCCCATATCGCCCGGGGGTTCGAAAAGGACATCGTAAGCGCC
>JBEKZN010000079.1:0-6624 GCA_049509815.1 Opitutales bacterium | reverse complement strand
GCTGCTCGGGCTCGCGGTGGTGAGTTTCCGCGGGCGCGAGATTTGACCGGCGGCCCAAGGCGCTTAACTTTATCTGGAAAATCCGATGACAATTGACCGCAGCTCATGGTGGTGGCGACGGGGCCGGGCGGTGCTCGCGGTGTTCCTGGTCCTGCTGGCGACGGGGTGGGCGACCGGGCCGCTGGAGCAAACCGCCTGGGGGGCGGCGCGCGCGCGCCAGCCGGAGCTGAATTTGCGCGATCTCCAGGGGGCGCTGGGCCAGGGCCTGGTGATGGGGGTGCTGGGCGGATTTCGCACGATCATGGCGGATTTTTCGTGGATCAGCGCCTACTACAGTTGGGCGAAACAGGATCCGATCACGGCACCGCAGACGGAGGCGTTGATTTACCTGACGACGCTGCTGGATCCGCAGTCGGTGTATTTTTGGTCGAACGGGGCGAGCATCATCGGCAAGGACATACCGTCGTGGTATGTTCGGCGCGGCCGGAAAATTACCCAGGACGAGTACATGACCATCAAGCGCGAGCAGGGCGAGCGGGCGCAACAACTGCTGGACCGCGGACTGACCTTCCATCCGCAGAATTGGGTACTACTTCGAGACAAGGCGATGATTTACCAATGGAACATGCTGGAGCCGGAGGCTTCCGTGGAATCGTGGCGGCGGGCGGCCGAGGCGCCCGGCGCGCCGTATTACCTCGCGCGGGTGTATGCGGAATTACTGGCAAATCAGGGCCGCACCCGCGAAGCCTACGATTACTATCGCAAGCTCTACCCGACGCTGCCGAACAAGGTGCCGGCGGCGGCCAAGGATGTGGTCTGGGAGCGGCTGCGCGAATTGGAGGACACGCTCAAGCTGCCGCCGGATCAACGGCTGCCGGCTTCCGACGCGCCACCGGGGTACCAGCCGCCTGCGCCCGATATTCTGGCGCCTACGCATTGAACTGGCGAAAGGGCGCAGGTTCCTGCAAGCTGGCACAAATTCGGGTATGAAATCGCGCTTCAGCGCCCATAATGCATCCGCCGATTCCACCGCGGGCACGATGCCGTATTTGTGGTTTTTGTCGTCGGCCCTGCTGGTGTTTCTGTTGGACCAGGTCGGGCGGCATGGGACGGTGCCGTTCGGGCAGATTCATCCGCTGTTGGATTTGGGCCTGGGGGCGGCGGTGGCGGTATTGTGGCTGCGCGGCTGGAAATGGTGGCCGAGCGTGGCGCTGGCGGGGCTGGTCAGCGGCATGCTGCTGGGCCACACGTGGATTGGTGTGCCGCTGTATGCGGCCGGGCTGGTGTTGTCGGCAGGTCTGGCGCGGGGGTTGCTGACGATTTGCGGTTTCGACACAAGGATGCGCAATGTGACGGACGTGCTGGCGCTGGCGTTGCTGGCGGCGCCGGTGGCCGCACTGGTGGCCGGCGTGCTGGAAGCGGCGCTGCCGTCATTTGCCTTGAACGGCGACGCGCGGATGGCATGGAAGTGCCTGGTGGCCGAATTTGCGGCGGGGTGGTCGGGCATCATTTTGCTGACGCCGTTTCTGCTGTCGCTCAGCGCGGAATATTTCCAGCGCTGGAATCCCGCGCGGATGTGGGAGTGGCTGACGGTGAATCTGCTGCTGGTGGCGAGCTTGTTGATGATGATGATTTACCTGACGGGGGGCGAGCAGCACTGGTTTCCGCTGGCGTACCTCGGGCTGCCCTTCATTTTTTGGGCGGCCTGGCGCTTCGGCCCGTCGGGGGCGGCGCTGGCGAACGTGTTTGTCGGCGGGGTGACGGCCATGTGCGCGTGGCACCAACTGGGGCCGTTCGGGGTCGGCGGCGGATTGCTGGTGATGATGCTGGCATGGGCGTTTCTGGGGTTTCACGGGTTGATTGCGCTGCTGCTGGCAGCCGTCACGGACGAGCGGCGGATCGAGCTGATGCAGCAGCGGCAGCGGGCGCGCTTCCTGCGTCAGGTGCTGGAGCAACTGCCCTGCGGTGTGCTCGTGAAGGACATCACCGACAAGCCGGTGCTGGTGAACCGGCGATGGTTTCAATTGCTGGGCCGGCCGGTGGGCACGGAGGAGGACCAGCTCCAGCATCAAAAGAGCGTGGACCCCTTCTGGCGCGCGCGGGAACTGACGCTGCTGCAAAACCTGGGCGAGGTCTTGCGCGAGGAGGCGGAGGGAACGGATTACGACGGCCGGCCGGTGGAGCTGCTATTCACCAAGCAGGCGGCGTATTTTGACGAGCGCGGCGAGCGGCTGCTGATGGTGCTGGCGGATGATATTTCCGGCGGCCGGGCGAGCCTGGTCGAGCTGCGCAAGACACTCACACGGGTGCGTGACACCCTGGCCGTGGCCGAAGTGGGTCTTTGGGAGTGGCACATTCCGACGGGGATCATCCGATTCGACGCGCAATTCGGAAAACTGGCCGGAATTGCCGAGCGGCCGGAGGGATTGTCGGTACAGGCCTGGCAGGACAGCATCTATTACGAGGACCGCGCGGAGTTCCAGACGGCGATGCTGAGCCACCTGCATCATCAGGCGGCGCTGTTTGCGGCGCGGTTTCGCTACCGGCGCGGCGCCGAATGGGTGTGGCTGATTGTGCGCGGGCGGGTGGTCGAGCAGGACGTGCGCAAGCTGGGCGTGCGCATGCTGGGGACGTTGCAGGAGGCGCGCGCGACCGTCACGCCGCTGCCGGATCCGAACGCTTCGGTGTCATCGTAAACTGAAATTTTTGCACGAAGGCCGCTACGGTGCGGAGACCGCTCGACAAGGGCGCCGGGCATCGCTACTTTTTGCCGATGTTCAAGAAATGGCTCAAGTGCATGGTTTGGACGCTCGTCGTCATCGGCGTGGCGATTCAGTTTGTGCCGGTGAGCCGCACGAACCCGCCAGTCGTGGCCGGGCAGGCGCTGAACCCGCCGCCGGCGGTGGCGGGCATCATGCGAACTTCCTGCTACGATTGCCATTCGAACGAGACGCGCTGGCCGTGGTACGCGTACGTGGCGCCGATGTCGTGGCTGGTGACGCATCACGTCACGGATGGCCGCCGACGCATGAATTTTTCGACCTGGGGGTCGTACAAGCCGGACAAGCAGGCGAATTTTCTGCGGGGGGTGGACGATGCCGTCACCAACGGCTGGATGCCGCTGTCGAGCTACCTGCTGATTCACCGCGATGCGGTGCTGACACCGGCGCAGGCCAAGACCGTGGCGGATTGGGCGCACGCCACGGCCAATCAACTGGATCCGGAGGGATCCGACGATGACGACGACAATGCGCCGAAAGCGCCCACGCCAGGAGCCTCCTAGCCATGTTTGTGGACGAAGCCGAAGTGCATTTGCGGGCGGGTCGCGGCGGCGACGGCTGCGTGGGCTTCCGCCGCGAGAAATTCATGCCCAAGGGCGGGCCCGACGGCGGCGACGGCGGGCGCGGCGGGGACGTGGTGCTGATCGGCGACGAAAACACGAGCGATCTTTCGCAATTTCAATACACGCCGAACCAGCACGCCAAGAATGGCGAACCGGGCCAGGGGCGCGACCGGTACGGCCATGCGGGCGCGGACTTGCAACTGCGACTGCCGCTGGGGACGGTGGTGGTGGATCCAGAAACGGACCGCATGGTGATTGAGCTGACGGAAAGCGGCCAGCGGGTGGTGTTGCTGCACGGCGGCAAGGGCGGGCTGGGCAACCTGCATTTCAAGAGCTCGACCAACCGCACGCCCCGGCAGGCCACCGCGGGTGAACCGGGAGAAGAGGGAAGTTTCCGCCTGGTGCTCAAGACGATCGCGGACGTCGGCCTGGTGGGTTTTCCCAATGCCGGGAAGTCCACGCTGACGAACCGGTTCACCCGGGCGCACCCGAAGATGGCGGCGTACCCGTTCACGACACTGCATGTGCACGTGGGCATCATCGAATATCCCGAGACCTACGACCGGATCCGGTTGGCGGACATTCCCGGCCTGATCGAGGGCTCGAGCGAAAACAAGGGACTGGGGCACGAATTTTTGCGCCACATCGAGCGCTGCCGGCTGCTGCTGATCATGCTCGACATGGCGGGCACCGACGGGCGCGATCCGCTCAAGGACTACCAGCACTTGCTGGACGAGCTGGGCAGCCACGACGCCACGCTCCTGGAAAAGCCCAGTCTCGTGGCGGCGAACAAGATGGACATGCCTGAAGCGGCGAAAAATTTGCAGCGATTCCGCCGCAAATTCAAAAAGGTGCCCGTGCTCGGCATCTCGTGCCTGACCGGGGACGGTCTGGAGGAGCTTAAAACGGAATTGCGCGAGCGCGTGCGGAAGCCTTGACGCGCGCGATGATCACGCGCCGAGGTCTTCGCGGCAGACGCGCAGGATTTCTCCCACGCTCCAGGCCTGCGCGATGCAGCCGCGCGGCGTAAAGGGCGGCTCGGCGTCAAAAATCTCGCCGATGGTGCCGAGGCCGGCCTGGCCGAGATGGGCGCCAAGCTTGTCCACGATGGCGCGGGCCTGCGCGCGGCCAGTCTCGCCGCGCAGCCGCGTTAGCGCGGTGATGTACGGGCCGAGCAGCCAGGACCAGACAGTGCCCTGATGGTACGCGCCATCGCGGGAGTGGACGTTGCCCTCGTAGTGCGGGCGGTAGCCGACAGAGCCGGGCGCGAGGCTGCGCAGGCCCACGGGGGTGAGGAGCTTTTGTTCGACGGCGTTGAGGACGCTCAGCGCCCGGGCTGGCGGGAGCAATTCGTAGGGCAGGCTGAGGGCGAACAACTGATTGGGCCGCAGTGAAGGGTCCTTGTCGCCTTCGGCAACGACATCGTAGAGGCAGCCCGCAGATTCGTTCCAGAAGACGGCGGCAAAGCGCTGCTGCACGGCCTTGGCGCGGTCGGACAAAACCTGGGCGCCGGGGCGGCCGAATTTTTCGCGCAGCTCGGCGAGGATGGCGAGAGCGTTGTACCAAAGTGCATTGATTTCGACCGGCTTGCCGATGCGCGGAGTCACGACCCAGTCGCCGACTTTCGCGTCCATCCAGGTGAGTTGGACGCCCGGCTCGCCGGCATGGAGCAGGCCGTCTTGGTCGCAATGGATGTGGTAGCGCGTGCCGCGGTCGTGCCAGGCGATGATGTCTTCGAGAACGGGCAGGAGTTCGTCGCGCACGAAGGCTTCGTCATTCGCATCGCGCAGGTAGGCGCGCACGGCGATGAAGAACCAGAGGGTGGCGTCGGCGGTGTTGTATTCGGGCCGTTCGCCGGCGTCGGGAAAACGGTTCGGCAGCATGCCCTCGCTGACGTGGTGGGCGAAGGCGGCGAGGATGTCGCGGGCTTCGGCGAAGCGTTTGGTGGCGAGGCACAGGCCGGGCAGGGCGATCATGGTGTCGCGGCCCCAGTCGGCGAACCAGTGGTAGCCGGCGATGACGGTGTGCAGGTCGGCGCCGCGGCGCACAATGAACTGGTCGCCGGCGCGCACGAGCTGGCGTTCGATTTCGCCGGTAAAACCGGACGCGGCCACAACCGCTTCGCGCCGGGCGTTTTCGGCGGCCAGCAGCGCGGAAGCCGAGCGGCCGGCGGGGTGGTTGGTGGAAATGATGAGGCCGAGGGAGGCGCCGGGTTTGAGGGTGACCCGCAGGACGCCGTGGGTGAAAAGGTCCTCCTCGAAATCGAGGCCGCGAGCCTGCTCCTCGCAGTATTGAAAGCGGTAGTACCAGAAGGGGGCCTGGTCAAAACGCGCACTGGGAACCTGGAGGAAAAATTGCGGCGTGCCGTCGTAGGCCTGGATGGCGAGGGTGTCGTCCGCAAAGGTAGCGTCGCGGTGGATGGCGTCGTTGGCGTGCTGGAGGGCATGGTAATCGCGCACGGCGACGAACGGGCGCAGCAGCAGTTCAACCGGGCCGGGCGCCGTGGCGAGCTGGTAAGTGACCACCGTGGTATTTTCGCCGTGAATCGCGGCGACCTGTTTGACCAATTCTATCGGGCCGGCCTGGTAGTGCCAGGTGGGGAAGGGCAGCGCGTCGAAGCGGGCAATGTGCTGGTAGCCGGCGGGGGCGACGGCGCCGGGGTATTGGTTGCAGCCCAGTTCATACGAGGTGCCCGCGCACAGAAGGGTTTCCTCCAGTTTGGAGAGCAGCATCATGCGGCCAACGGGCGGGCGCAAGGCGGCGACGAGCAAGCCGTGATAGCGCCGCGTGTGTGCGCCCGCGATCGTACCACTGGCCCAGCCGCCGAGGCCGTTGGTTTCGAGCCATTCGCAACTGAGCGCGCGGTCGAGCTGGTGCAGCGCCGCGGCATCGAGGGTCAGGGGCAGGGACATAAGGCGGAATTCAAAATTAAAAATTGAGAATTCAAAATGGTACGGCCCAAGCCATGAAAAATCAGGGATCGGGCCGACTACGACGCAACCTCGTTGAGCGGGGGTTCTGGGGAAGGAGCGGATGCGGTGGAAGCCCCGGGGCGCGGAGCCGGCCGGCCAGAGGCGACCCAGTGCAGCAGGATGGCGGCGGCCGCACTGACATTGAGGGACTCGACTGCGCCGCCCCCGGGAATGCGCACCAGCAGCTCGCATTGGCCCGCGAGGCGAGGGTCGAGGCCGGTTTCCTCATTGCCGAGTAAGAGGGCCACGGGACGGCCGGGCGCGCGGGGCGGCTTGGCGGTGTCGAGACTGCGCCCGCTGTGCACGGAG
>JBEKZN010000078.1:0-6648 GCA_049509815.1 Opitutales bacterium | reverse complement strand
AAGAACAGCCGGCCCATGTAGAGCGCGGTGCAGAACGCCCCGAAGAGCACGAGCGCGTACACGCCGAAGAAAACGTGCCCCTCGGTGGCGCCCTTGAGGAACGCGGCGTCAATAATCGAGTCCTTCGAATAGTACCCTGAGAAAAACGGAATCGCGCAGATGGCCAGCGAGGCGAGCGCGAAGGTGATGCCGGTGATGGGCATGCGGCGCAGCAGGCCACCCATCTTGTAAATGTCCTGCTCGTGGTGGCACGCGTGGATCACGGAACCCGCACCGAGGAACAGCGTGGCCTTGAAGCAGGCGTGCATGGACATGTGAAACAGCGCAAGCCCCGGGAAACCGAGGCCGAGGGCGCAGGCCATGTAGCCGAGGTGCGAAAGCGTCGAGTAGGCGAGGCTCTTCTTGATGTCCGTCTGGCCGAGGGCGCACAGGCCGGCGAAGGCCGTCATGCCCGCGCCGCTCCACATGATCCATTCCTGCGTGAACGTGGGCAGCAGGAAGAACACGCGGGCCATCAGGTAAATGCCGGCGGCGACCATGGTGGCAGCGTGGATGAGCGCGGAGACAGGCGTCGGGCCGGCCATGGCGTCCGTCAACCACACCTGAATCGGGAACTGCGCGCTCTTGCCGATGAAGCCGCACATGATCAGCAGGCCGATGCCGACGGCCGCGCCGGTCGTCAACAAGGCGGGAAAATGCTGAATTTTGGCCTCGAGCACCTGCAAGTCGAGCGAGCCGTAGTGGTGGTAGCACCAGACGATGCCGAGGATGAAGCCGAAGTCGCCGATGCGGTTCACGATGAAGGCCTTTTTCGAGGCCATGTTGGCGAAATCGGTCTTATAATAGTGGGCGATCAGCATATAGGAGCTGAAGCCGACCAGTTCCCAAAACACGAAGAGCATCACCAGGTTGTCGGCGAGCACGATGCCGAGCATGGAGAACATGAAAATGGACAGGCCGCCGAAGAACCGGCCCTGCGCTTCGTCCTCATCCATGTAGCCGACACTGAAAAGCTGGATCCAACTGGCGACGAACGAAACCACCAGCAGCATCAGCGCGGCCTGGTTGTCGAAATAGTAGCCGATGCTGTAGCTGAAGTTGCCGAACGTCAGCCATTCCCAGGATTTGTGGTAGGGCTGGCCATCCCAGGTGAGCAGCGCGTACAGCGACAGTCCCATGATCAGGAAGCCGGTGGTGACGGAGACCCATTCCGCGAGCGCGCCGCGGCGCCGGAGGAAAAACGTAATGATCGCCGCCGAGGCGAGCGGCAGCAGCAGGATCACGGTGAAAAGTTTGGCGAGATGCATGAACAGCGAAAAGTGCAGCTAGTTTTTCAAGTAGTTGAGCTCGTCCACCTGAATGCTCCGGCGGCGGCGGTAAAGGGCGACAATGATGGCCAGGCCCACGGCGACCTCCGCGGCGGCCACGGTGATGATGAAAAAGACGAACAGGGCGCCGTCCATCGTGCCGTTGAAGCGCGAAAAGGCCACGAGCGCGAGAGTCGAGGCGGTGAGCATGAGCTCGAGGCACATGTAAATGACCAGCACGTTGCGGCGCAGGAGCACGCCGCCGAAACCGATCGCGAAGAGGATGGCGGCGACGACGATGTAGGCTTGGAGTCCGGGTGTCATGGTGGTGCGGGCAAAGGGATTAGCGCGGCGATTCGCCGGAAGCCGGCGGCGGCGGGATGCGCTTGCTCAGGACGATTATGCCGACCATCGCGGCCAGGAGCAGGAAGCCGGTGAGCTCGAAGGGCAGCAGGTAGCGCGTGAATAGGCCGTAGCCGAAGGCCTTCGCCGTGATGGCATAGCCCAGGGGATTGTCGGCCGGTGGCATCAGCGGGGCCGGCGGGGGCGTCACCGTCACCGGGTACTGACTGGCCAGCCAGCCGGCGCCGACCAGCAAAACGACGAAAGACACGAGGCCCACGAGCAAATCGAAGCCGTGCACGAGCGGGCGATGGCGCTCGCCGGCATTGAGCAGCATGATGATGAACAGGAAGAGCACCATCACCGCGCCCGCATAGACCACAATCTGCAGCATGGCCAAAAAGAAGGCCTGCAGCAGGAGGAACAACACGGCCACGCCGACGAGCGACACGATCATGCCCATTGCTCCATTCACCGGGTCGAGCTTGAAGACCAGGAAGAGCGCACCGAGAATAGTCAGCGCCGAGAAGAAGTAAAAAAAGAAGGTGGCCATGGCGGCAAGGCGAAGAAAAGCGGGCGGCGTTCGGGTTGGGTATGGTTGAGGAGTTGCTCCAGTCAGAGCCCGGGACGCGGGCCTGCGGGAGCGGATGTTTTAATGGTGGTGCGCCCCGGCGGCGTCGGCCTTTTCGGCGGCGAGTTTTTTGTCCCACTTGAGGTAGGGGTCAGGGCGCGTGCCGCCCAGTTCGTAAAGCTTTTGCTTGTTGTGGACCATTTCGTGGCGGCTGGTGCCGGTGATCGAATAGACGTCCTGGAGCCAGATGGCCTCCTCGGGGCAGACTTCCTCGCACAGACCGCAGTAGATGCAGCGCAGCATGTTGATCTCAAATTCCTTCGGCGCCTTTTCGACGTGTGCGGTCGGCGCGTCCAGCGGAATTTCACCGGGCGTGATGCGGATGGCCTTGGGCGGGCAGACAAATTCGCAGAGCTGGCAGGAGACGCACTTTTCGCGACCTAGCGGGTCCTTGACGAGCGTCGGGGCGCCGCGGTAGCCGGCGGGGATGGCGGGGCGCTGCTCGGGGTACTCCAGCGTGACGCGGCGCTGAAACATGTTGGCAAAAGTGATGCGCAACCCGCCGAGCACCTGCGGCAGATAGGTGCGCTCCCAAAAGGTGAGCGGTTTGCGTTCGAGGACTTTGGCCATGGCGGATGCGGTTGAAGTGGGAAGGTTTCAGAGGTTCGGGAAGACGGCGAAGAGAAGCAGGTAAACGATGAGGTTGGCCACGCTGAGGGGCAGCAGCAGGTTCCAGCCGAGTTACATGACCTGGTCGTAGCGGAAGCGCGGCAGCGTCCAGCGCACCCAGATGAAAAGGAACACGAAAAACGAAATCTTGCCGAAGAACCACAGCAGCGAGCACACGGTGCCGAACCAGTTGTGCGGCCAGGGGTTGGCGATGAAGGGCAGGAAGTTCCAGCCGCCGAGGAACAGCACCACGAACACCGCCGAGCCGATGGTCACGTGCGCGTACTCGGCCAGGAAGAAGATGCCGAACTTGAAGCTGCCGTACTCGGTGTGGAAACCACCCACGAGGTCGGTTTCCGACTCGGCCATGTCGAACGGCAGGCGGTTGGTCTCGGCAAAAATCGAGACCAGGAAGATCAGCGCCGAGACCGGCTGCCAGAAGGCCAGCCAGAGGCTTTGCTGCGATTGGACGATGTCGAAAAGGTTGAGGGCGCTGACCGCGCCGGGTCTGCTCGACCACAGGAACACCGGCAAGAGCGCGAGGCCCATCGCCAATTCGTATGAGATGAGCTGGGCCGAGGCGCGGATGCCGCCCATGAACGGGTATTTGCTGTTGGACGACCAGCCCGCCAGCACGATGCCGTACACGCCGAGCGAACTCACGGCCACGATGAACAGGCTGCCGATATCGAGGTTGGCCAGCACCAACGGATGCGCGACGCCGTCCTGCCAGTAAATCCCGAACGGCAAAACGACGCAGGTGGTGAGCGCGGGCACCAGCGCCAGCAGCGGAGCCAGGACGTAATAGAACTTTTTGACGTGCCCGGGCGTGACTTCCTCCTTGAACAGGAATTTCAGGCCGTCGGCCGCCGGCTGCATGAAACCCCCGCGCCGCAGGAACGTGCCCAGCACGGGGATGACGGCGAGGAACGGCATTTGCGTGCGGTTCGGGCCCACGCGGTTCTGGATCCAGCCGCAAACCTTGCGCTCCAGCAGCACGACGTAGGCGCACACCGTCATCAAAATAAAGATGACGACCAGTGCGGCGACGCACTCAAACAGGAAGTCTTGCAACCAGGGGCTCATGGATAAAATTTCAGAAAAGTTAGCCGGCCTTGACGGCGGTGAGCGCCTTGGGGTCGTAGTGAAGCGAAGCGCCCTCGGTGAACGGCACATGCGCCCAGGCGGAGGCGTCGAGCACGCGGCCCAGGTTGCCGAGGCTGGCCCAGGTCCATCCGGCCAGTTGCGGCACGCGCGCGGCGAGCATCTGCCAGAGCGATTCCTGGGTGATCGCCACCAGCGCGGCGCCGCCGACGGCCGCCTGGAGACGGCAGAGCAACTGCGCGTCGGGGACGGTGCCCGCCGGGCCGGGAACAGCCTGGTAAAACCGCTGCACGCGCCACTGCTGGTTGACGAAGCTGCCGGTTTTTTCAAAGACCGTGAGACCGGGCAGGACGACCTGTGCGAGGTCGCTGGTGTGGTTGGCGTGCGTGCCGAGGTAAATCACGTTCACCTTGCGCAACTGCGCGTCGGAGAAGCCGAGGCTCGCGAGGTCTTCATGCACCACGAAAAGGGTCTTGATCGCACCGGCGTCCACCTTCGCGCGCAGATCGGCCAGGTCGGCGGGCGCATCCTTGAGCAGGCCGGTGAGGAACGCGCCGCGCAGGTTCGGCGTGGCGTCGCTGGAAATGAGCAGGCCGTCGCCGGTGCGGGAATGGGTGGCGAAAAACACCGGGCCGGGTTCGAGGCCGACGATCTGACGCAGGAGAAACTGCTCCTCAAGGCTGGCCTGCGCGGAGCCGACGTACCCCACCCCGCCCGCCTTGAGCAGCTCGGCGGCGCGCGCCAGGGCCGCGTCCGCGGTGGTCTTGGCGTTGTCCACGGCGAAGAAATCGATGCGGTTCGGATCCTCGACGATTTTGAAAATCTCGCGGCCGGAATCGGACATCCAGCAGTCGTTGACGGCGTCGTTGTCGCGCGGCGTGATGCGGTAGATTTTGCCCTCGCGGCTCCAGACGGAGGTGTTCACGCCGACGCTGCTCTCGGTGCAGATGCTGGACGTGGGCTTGAGGAACCAGACGCGCATCTTGAAGCGGAAGTCGGTGCTGGTGAGCGCGCCGACCGGGCAGATGTCCACGGTGTTGAGGGAGTAATTGTTGGCGAGTTCCTTGCCCGGGTAGCAGGTGAGCGTGGAGTGGCTGCCGCGATCGATGAAGCCGAGCACGTCGTCCTTGGCGATTTCCTGGCAGAAGCGCACGCAACGCGAGCACAGGATGCAGCGCTCGTCGTCGAGCGTGACGCGCGGGCCGAGCTGGGTGCGCTTGGGCTTGACGTTCTTTTCCTCGACAAAACGGCTGTAGCCGCGGCCGTAGTCGGTCGCAAATTCCTGGAGGCGGCACTCGCCGGCCTGGTCGCAGATCGGGCAATCGAGCGGGTGGTTGACGAGGAGGAATTCCATCACGCCTTCCTGGCAGTCCTTGACCAGCGGGGTCGCGGTGCGGACGTGCAGGCCGTTGGTGCAATTGGTGGTGCAGGCGACCGCCGGCTTGGGACCCCAGCCCACCTTGGGCTTGCCGTCGGCCTCGAGCACGGGCTGGCCGGTGGCGCGGTCCTTGAGCGGCATGCCGGTCTCGACCAGGCACATGCGGCAGTTGCCGGCGACAGTGAGCTTCGGGTGGTAGCAATAATGCGGCACCTCGATCCCGAACTGCTGGAGGGCGTCGATCAGGTTCTGGCCGGATGGGACCTGGAGGTCGCGGCCGTCCACATTGATGGTGACGAGGTTGGACATGGAACGGGATGGAAGAGAGGAAATGGAAGCGGGAAAGAAATTTAGATGAGGCGGAAACCCTTGCGGCCATTCGAGGCGCCAGTGGGATGCTCGCGGGCCTGGATTTGGGCGCGGACCTTGGCGTCCCACTCGTCACGGAACTTGGGCACGTTGCTTTGGCAGGGCCACGCGACGGCTTCGCCGTGCGCGCAGATGGTGCGGCCGGCGACCTGGTCGGCGATGTTTTTGACAAGGTCGGCGTCCTCGAGTCGGCCATTGCCGGCGCAGACGCGCTCGGTGATTTTGTTGAGCCAGAGCGAGCCCTCGCGGCAAGGCGTGCACTGGCCGCAGCTTTCATGCGCGTAAAAGGCGTTGAGGTTGGCGAGGGCCTCGACCATGTCGGTGGTGTCGTCCATCACGATCATGCCGCCGGTGCCCAGGGCGCTGCCGCACAGGCCGAAGCTGTTGGAGTCGAGCGGAATGTCGAGCACGCCCCACTCCGCCGCGGAGCCGTCGGGCAGCTTGACCTTGAATTTTTCGCCGAAGCGCAGGACTTTGGTCGAAGAGCCGCCGGGGATGATGGCCTTGAACTCGCGACCGGGCAGCGGGCCGCCGCAGAAATCGTAGAGCAGGTCGCGCACGGTGGCCTTGCCGGATTCGATTTCCCAATAGCCGGGCCGCACGACGTGACCGCTGACGCCCCAGATGTGCGTGCCGCTGTCGCCGGGGACGCCGATCTTGGTGAACTCCTTGCCGCCCATGTCCACGACGTGCTTCACCTGGCAGAGGGTCTCGACGTTGTTGACGATGGTCGGGCAGTTGTAAAGGCCGAGCACGGCGGGGAAAAACGGCGGCTTGATGCGCGGGTAGCCGCGCTTGCCTTCGAGCGACTCAATGAGGCCGGTTTCCTCGCCGCAGATGTAACAGCCGGCGCCGCGGTGCATGACAATCTCGACCGAGTAGCCGGAGCCGAGAATGTTGTTGCCGAC
>JBEKZN010000077.1:0-6754 GCA_049509815.1 Opitutales bacterium | reverse complement strand
GAATCGGGCGCAACCGCAAGCGGGCCGCTTCGATGGCGGCAGCATAAATGCCGCGGCCACGGTGCTCCAACTCGCGGGCAAATTCGACGATCAGGATCGCGTTTTTGCAGGCCAGGCCCACGAGGACGATGAGTCCGATTTGCGTGAAAATGTTGTTGTCGCCGCGAGTCAGCCAGACTCCCGCGATGGCCGACAAGAGGCCCATCGGCACGATGAGCAGGACGGCGAGGGGCAGGATGACGCTTTCATATTGCGCAGCGAGGACGAGAAAAACGAGGAGGACAGACAGCGGCAGAATGACGAAGAGGGTGTCGCCGGCGATTTTCTCCTGGTAGGTGAGTTCAGTCCATTCGTAGCCGATGCCGCGGGGCAGAGTCTCGGCGGCAATGCGCTCGATGGCCGCCTGCGCCTGGCCGGTGCTGTAGCCTGGGGCGGGTGCGCCGTTGACATCGGCCGAAGGGTAGCCGTTATAGCGCATGGCGCGGTCGGGTCCGTGACTCTGCGTGATGTGGAGCAGCGACGAGAGCGGCACCATCTGGCCCTTGTCGTTGCGGGCCTTGAGCAGGCCGATGTCTTCGGCATGGGCCCGGAAGGGGGCGTCGGCCTGGACGCGGACCTGGTAGGTGCGGCCAAACTTGTTGAAGTCATTGACGTAAAGCGAGCCGAGGTAAATTTGCAGGGTGTCGAACACGTCGGGGATGGAGACGCCCAATTGCTGCGCGCGAGTGCGATCGACGTTGGCGTACAATTGGGGGACGTTGATCTCGAAGCTGGAGAACATGCCGGCCAACGCGGGATCCCGGCGGGCCTTCGCGAGGAAAGCCTGGAGGGCGTCATTGAGCGCATCGTCGCCTTGCGCGGTGCGATCCTGCAGTTGCAGCTTGAATCCGCCAATGGTGCCCAAACCCATGACGGGGGGCGGGGGAAAGACGGCGATGTAGGCATCCTGAATCGCCGCGTATTGTTGATTGAGCTGCTGCGCGATGGCGAAACCGCTTTGGTCGGCGTGCTTGCGTTCGGCGAACGGCTTGAGCGTCACGAAAACAATGCCGGAATTCGGACTGTTGGTGAATCCATTGATGGACAGGCCCGGGAAGGCCACGGCCGATTCGACATTCGGATTCTGCAGGGCAATCGCGCTCATCTGGCGGATGACCTTTTCCGTGCGATCAAGGGTCGCCGCGTCCGGGAGCTGGGCAAAGCTGACCAGGTATTGCTTGTCCTGCGCGGGAACGAAACCGGCGGGCACCGTGTGAAAGAGCCATAAGGCGGCGCCCATGAGCAATGCATACAGACCGAGCGCATAGGTTTTGCGCTGGAGCACCGAGGTAATGCCGGTACCGTACTCTGCCACGCCGCGATGGAACACCCGGTTGAACCGGACAAAGAACCAGCCGAAAAAGATGTCGAGGGTGCGCTGGAAGGCGTCCTTCGGGGCATCGTGGTCCTTGAGCAGGAGGGCCGCGAGGGCGGGCGAAAGCGTGAGCGAATTGAAGGCGGAAATCACCGTGGAAATCGCAATGGTCAGCGCAAACTGCTTGAAGAACTGGCCGGTGAGTCCGCTGACGAAGGCCAGCGGCACGAACACGGCCGTCAGGGTCAGCGCAATCGCAATGATCGGCTCGGAGACTTCGCTCATGGCCTGGTAGGTGGCCGCCTTGGAGGACAAGCCGCGCTCGATGTTGCGCTCGACATTCTCGACCACGACAATGGCGTCGTCCACGACGATGCCGATGGCGAGCACGAGGCCAAAGAGGCTGAGGGCGTTGATCGAAAAGCCCAGCAGCAGCATGACCCCGAACGTGCCGATCACGGACACCGGCACCGCCAGCAGCGGGATGATGGACGCGCGCCAGGTCTGCAGGAAAACGATGACGACGATCACCACGAGCAGGATGGCGATGAGGAGCGTCTCGATGACGGCGTGGATGGACGCGCGCACGAATTGCGTCGGGTCGTACACGATCTGGTAGGTCACGCCCTCGGGCATGTCTTTCGCGAGTTCGGCCATGGTCCGGCGGACATCGTCGGAGATCTGGAGGGCGTTTGAGCCCGGTGCCTGAAAAATCGGAATGGCGACCGCGGATTTGTTGTCCAACAGGGAGCGCAGGGCGTATTCGCTGGCGCCCAGTTCAATGCGGGCGACGTCCTTGAGGCGGGTGACAGCGCCGTCGTCCGAAACGCGAATGACAATGTTGCCAAAATCCTCCTCCGAGAGCAGCCGGCCCTGCGCGTTGACGGAGATTTGATAGTCGGCGCCCGGGGCCGCGGGTGGCCCGCCGATCACGCCGGCGGCAACATCGAGGTTTTGCTCGCGGATGGCGCGAACGATATCGCTCGCGGCGAGTCCGCGCTCAGCGACCTTGCGGGGGTCGAGCCAGATGCGCATGCAATAGTCGCCCGAGCCGAAAAGGCCGACCTCGCCTATTCCGGGGAGCCGTGCGAGCCGGTCTTTGACGTTCAAGACCGCGTAGTTGCGCAGGTAGGTCATGTCGTACCGGTTGTTGGGCGAGAGCAGGTGAACGACCATGGTCAGATCGGGCGAGCTCTTCACCGTGGTCACGCCCAACTGTTGAACTTCCTGGGGAAGCCGGGGCAGCGCCTGGTTGACCCGGTTTTGCACCAACTGCTGGGCGAGGTCGGGCGAGGTGCCGAGTTTAAACGTGATGGTGAGGGTCATCAGGCCGTCCGAAGTGGCCTGCGATGCCATGTACAGCATGCCTTCGACGCCGTTGATCTGCTCCTCGATCGGAGCGGCGACCGTTTCGGCGATGGTTTTCGGGTTCGCGCCCGGGAACTGGGCCTTGACGACGATGGAGGGCGGCACCACTTCCGGGTATTCGGAAATGGGCAGGTTTTGCATGGCGATCAACCCGCCGAGCAAAATGAGCGAGGACAGGACGCCGGCGAAGACCGGCCGGTCGATGAAGAAATTTGAAATGTTCATGAGTGAACTCTCAAGGATGATTTAAACCGGCCGGCTAAGGCGTGGCGGACACCAGTTGATCGCCGTCCATGGGCACGAGCACGGGCGTGACCGTGTCGTCGGGCCGCACGCGTTGGAGGCCGTCGACGACGATGCGCTCGCCCTGGCTCAGCCCGGAGCGGACGACGCGCAGCCCGTTGACCATCGGACCGAGCGTGACCTGGCGGTAAGTGGCCTTGTTGGCCTGGTCCACGACCAGCACGTATTTTTTGTCCTGGTCCGTGCCGACGGCCTTGTCGTCAATGAGAACGTCCGTTTCCGCGGCCGAGCCGCCGGTGCGCACGCGGGCGAACAGGCCCGGTGTGAGTTCGCCGCCGGTGTTGTCAAAAACCGCCCGCACGCGCATCGTCCCCGAGGTCGGATCGAGCTCGTTGTCGATGGACTGCAAATGCCCTTGATGCGGGTAGCCGTCTTCACTGGCGAGTCCCATGGACACGGGGATGCGGTCGATGCCGGAGTTGCCGGCGGCGCCGTTGGCCGAGTAGCGGATAAAAGTTTGCTCATCGATGTCGAAGTCAACGTACACCGGCGACACCGAGACAACGGTGGTCAGCACCGGCGCGGTGACCCCTGCGCCCACCAGATTGCCCACGGTGATTTCCGCGCGGGACACCCGGCCGCCGACCGGCGCGGTGATGGCGGTGTAATCCAGGTTCAGCTTGGCCGTGAGCACCGCGGCCTGCGCGGCCTTGAGGCTCGCATCGGCCACGAGCAGGTTGGCGTTGTCCTGATCGAGTTCGCTCTGCGCGATGGAATGGTTTTCGATCAGGCGCCGGCTGCGGTTCAACGCAGTTTGGGCCAGCGCAAGTTGGGCCTCGGCGCCGGCCTGCACGGCTTCGGCCTGGGCCAGTTGCGCCTGAAACGGGCGCGGATCGATGGTGAAAAGCAGGTCCCCCTGCTTGACCAACTGCCCATCCTCGAAATGCACGGCCACAATCATGCCGGAAACCTGGGGCCGCACTTCCACGCGGTCGATGGCTTCCACGCGGCCGGAAAATTCGTCCCATTCGGTCACGCGCTGCTCCAGCGCGGCTGCCACGGAATCCGGCGGCGAAGCGGGCGGAGCCGCGGGCGGCGCAGCTCCCCGGCTGCGGAGCATGACGGCTCCAACAATCGCGATGATGAGCAGACCCAGTGCACCCAGGATGGCCTTGCGGGAATGGAGATGATGCGGAATTTTCATGGGAAATTTTTTTGAGAATTCGGTGAGCGAGGGAAATTAGTTGGTCGATGCCGTGTAAAAATCCTTGATGGTGGAATCCTGCCAGCCGCCGCCAAGGGCTTGCACCAGCAGCACGCTGGTCACATAGCGCTGGCCCAAGATCTGAACCGCCTCGCGCTGGTTTTCCAGGAGCGTGCGCTGGACATCCACCACGTACAGGTAGCTCACCGAGCCTTCCTGATACCGGGAGTTGGCGAGGTCATAAGCGCGCTGGGCGGAGGAGACGGCACGCTGCTCGGCGGCGGCCTGCAGGGCCAAAAGGTTCAAGCCGGACAGGCCGTCCTCCACTTCTTGAAAGGCGACCAGCACCTGCTGGCGGTACTCGGCCACGGTTTCGACGTACACGGCCTCGGCGCGACTCAGGTTGGCGGCATTTCTGCCGCCGTCGAAGATCGGGTAGGAAATGCTCGGCCCGACCGCCCACAGCCGGCTGGGCCAATCGAACAGGGAGCCGAAGTTCACACTTTCGAAACCGGCGGTTCCGACCAATTTGACCACCGGGAAAAAGGTGGCCTTGGCGACGCCGATGCGCGCATTGGCCGCCGCCATCATGCGCTCAGCCTGCGCGACGTCGGGCCGGCGCTCGAGCAGATCGGAAGGCGTGCCCACGGGAATCTCCGGCGGCAGGCCGGTGAGAATCGGAGAGGTCAGATGGAAGGACTCCGGCGGTGTGCCCACCAGCACGGCCAGCGAGTGCTCGAAGGCGGCACGCTGCTTTTCGACGTTGGCGAGGTCGGCCTGAGTCGTTTCCAGCGCATTTTCGGCCTGGGCCACATCCAGGTCGCTGCTGGCGCCGTTTTGAAAACGGTCGTTGATCAGGTTCAGGCTTTGCTGGCGCAAATCGATCGTGCCGTTGAGCACGGACAGTTCGGCGTCCACGGCCCGCAGCGTGAAGTAGTTCTGTGCAACCTCCGCATGGAGCGCCAGGCGAACCGTTTCGTAATCCGCCATGCTGGCCTGGAAATCGGCCTTGGAGGCTTCGTAGGAGCGCCGCACGCGGCCCCAGATGTCGGCTTCGTAACTCAGATCCAGCGGTGCAGTGATGTCGCCGGAGCTAAAGGAAGAGTAAGGCCCCGGGGGCGGAATCGGGCGGTTGGCCGATTGCCGAAACAGGTAGGCGGACGGGTCGGCGTTCAGGGTCGGGTAAAATTCCGATTTGGCCACCCGCGAGATCGCCCGGGCCTCGTCCACGCGCGCCATCGCGGCTTGCAGGTCTTGATTGTGCTCCGAAGCCTGCTGCTCCAGCGCGTTGAGCTGCGAGTCGCCGTACATTTCCCACCATTGGCCTTTGCCAAGGTCATCCTTGGGGGTGGCTTCCTTCCAGGTGGCACCGGTGTTGTTCCCGCCATCCGTATAGCTGGCCGGCGTGGCCACGGACGGACGCTGGTAGTTCGGCCCGACGGTGCAGCCGCTGAACATGACGAGCAAGGCCAGCCCAACAATCGCGAGGATCAGCAAATGGATCAGCCCATTTTTCATCAATGGCTGGTTGGATTTGGGAGCCGAAGTGGGACTGCCTGAATAGACCGGTCGGTATAGCATGGTGGCAAAAAAAAGGTTAAGCAGGAACGGGTTCCGGAAGTTTGACGCCGAGCAAGCGAAAGATGCCGGGCCGAAGGCGCTGGAGCACTTGAGGCTCGTTGTCGATTTTGGCCTGCAGGATCACGCCGATGGAGAAATCGTAGATTTGTTTGGCCAGCGTGGCCGGGTCTTTTTCCTCGATTAAACCTTCGTTGATTGCAGCGCGGACGGCACCCGTGATGTATTTGGTGCAGCGTTCCACCATTTGCTGAATCTTGTGCCGGATCTTTTCATCCTGGGTACTTAACTCCGAACCAACCGAGCAATAAGGGCATCCGCACATTTTTCCGAAGGTTTTGAACTTCGCCGTCTGGTCCTTGATAATCAGGTCGATATACTGCTCGAACTGCGCGACCGCTCCGACTTGGGCGGAGAATATCTGATCCAAAATCGGGCGCTTGACCTGCCAGGCCTCTTCGAAAGCGGCACAAGCCAGATCGGACTTGGAGGGGAAGGCAAAATAAAAGCTGCCCTTCGTTACTCCGGCGCGCTGGCAGATGTCCTCCACCCCAACCGAGCCATAGCTCTGCTCCCAGATCAGCTGCATGGCGACCTCAAGGAGTCTCTGTTTGGTATCACCTTCCCGCTTCATGAACACAATGTACTAGACCGAACGGTATATTGCAAGCGATTTTTGATAAATAAATTAACGGGACTGAATCATCGCACCACTTCGCCGAGGAGATCCCTGTGCTGCAGTGCTGGCTAGTTTCAATAAAACAGCGTGCGGTCGAGGGAGCGGTATGGGCTAGCTTCGAGGAGGTGAGGCGCGGCAATTTTCTCCGCGTCGGCGAGGTCCGCGATGGTGCGGGCGGCTTTGAGGATAGTGGATTGGATTCCTCCAGCCATTGGGTGATGACGGATTCGCCCTCTGCGCTGGGACCAAGATCGGGCGGTGGGTGTACAACAACAATGTCCACCTCGCGGTCAAGCGCCGGAGAATCATTCACGGCCTTCGTCCCTTC
>JBEKZN010000076.1:0-6774 GCA_049509815.1 Opitutales bacterium | reverse complement strand
GGTCGTTTCCCTCGGCGGCCTCCTCACCAACCTCATCCTCATTCCCCTCGTCTGCCTCGCCATGGGCGCGGCCGTCGCCGCCATCGCCTGCGGCCTGCTGCCCTTCCCGCCCTTCACCTGGCTCACCTGGGCCATCAACGCCTTCGGCCTCGGCTGCGCTGCCCTCATGCAAAAACTCGTCGAGTCCACGGCGCCCATCCCCGGCCTCCACGCTCACGTCGCCCTCCAGCCCGCCTGGATCGGCCAGGCCGCCGCCCTCACCGTGCTCGCCGCCATCCTCGCCGGCCGCCCCCGCAACCACCCGCCCCGCTGGTGGTACTACTTGCTACCCGTCGCCATCCTTGCCCTCTTCGCCGCCTTCACCGCCCGCCCCGTCTGAACCGCGCTCGTCGTCCTGATCCCGCCTTTCGCTCTTTCACTTTTCACCTTTTACCCCTAACCTGCCCCCATGAAAAGCGCCTACGAACTCGCTATGGAACGCCTTAAGGCCGCCGACCCCGGCTCCGGCCACGCCCTCACCCCCGGGCAGAAAAAACAGCTCGCCGAAATCGACACCCGCTACCAGGCCAAGCTCGCCGAACGCGAAATCTTCCTCCGCCAGCAGCTCGCCGCCGTCGCCGCCGACCCCGCCAAAGCCGACGAAGCCGAGAAAATCCGCGAGCAAATCCGCCGCGAGCGCCAGGTTCTCGAGGAAGACCGCGAAGACGAAAAAAACCGCATCCGTCAAGCCGCCCGCGCCTGAACTGGCCCGTTTTCCCCTGGCGGTGTGCGCCACGCTTGCAAAATGGCCTCCGCGATCTGGACTTCGCCCCCGGAAGCTCTTTCATTTGCTCCGCAAAATAGTGCTGCCCCTCCAATATAAATCGTTGTCAACGTCTCATTAAATCCGCCATACTACTGCCCCCTTCCTAACGGTAAGAATCGCCCAATTCCCTTCTGGCGTATTCATGCCCGTCTCCCGCCTGTCCCCTCACCCCTCCTACCCCGGCGGAACTTGGCCACTGCCCCGTTTGGTCAAGCGATTCCGTTCGTTTTCTTTATCCGTGAAAACCACAAAAATCGCTTTGCTGTCCTCTCTCGCGTCCTGCGCCTCCGCCGAGGCTTCTGGCCCATGCGCCGGTTACTTCATGCAAGCCACCATTCCTCCTGACCCCGACTCCAAACCTCACCTCGGCATCAAAATCGCCACCATGGGTTGAGCGCCGGGCGAAACGTCCCGCCCGTTCAGCTTGCGGCCCGAATAGACCCCGAACCTAAAAACCGAAAATCATGCGCGAGCAAATTCTCAAGCCGGGACGCGCCACTTTGGTCGCGATGGCGCTGGTGGTCGCCACGTTGCTGGGCGCGGCGAGCGCACGAGCGCAGACCACCACGGCAAATGTGACTTTGGCGATCAACACAACCCAAGCCCGGGCGACGCCTATTCCCAGTGACTTCTCCGGTTTAAGCTTCGAAATGGGGTCGGTGATCTTTGACAGCGTCAACAACGGCTGGTATTTGAGCGCGAACAGCAGCGCAATGGTGGCGCTGCTGAAGACTTTGGGCATAAAAAGCGTCCGCGTCGGTGGCAATTCCGCCGAAACCGGCAACATTGCGACGGCCGCGGATGAGGACGCCGTCCTCGATTTCTGCCATGCCATCGGCGGCAATCTGATCTGGGATCTCGAAGTTGACGGCAGTCTTTACGACCCTGCCGGACAGTCGGCCATTGCGCAGAGCATGCATAATTATGCGACCGCCAACAACTATGGGAACCTCCTGGTGTTTCAAGTCGGCAACGAGCCGGACTTGACGGCGGATCCCACGAATCCTGGCCATAACAAGTCCGCTGCGACCTACGACGCGGAATTCAGCAGTTATGTCGCCGCCACCAACCAGCTTTATTCGGGATCGGAATGGGCCGGCCCCGACACTTCCGCCGGTGGCACGTTTTATAGCGCCACTTTTTGTCCCACCGAAGCGGCCGCCTGGCCGGGTCAAATCACGTTTGTATGCCAGCACCTTTATCCCTTTGGCAGCAGCCTGACCGCCGGCACGATAGCCTCGCAGATTGCCACCATGCTTTCTGCCAGCAACGAGGCCGGCTACCTGAGCTTTAACAACCAATGGGTTCCCCCCGCCGTGGCGGCCGGGCTGGCTCCCCGCTATGAAGAATGCAACAGCTACTTTCACAATGGCTCCTTCGGGTCCAGCGACGCTTTTGCCTCGGCGCTGTGGGGTCTGGGGTGGATGTATTATCAGGCCCAGGCCGGGCTGGCCGGCATCAACTTTCACACCGGGGAGAATTCCAACGACCCCGCCTACAATGCCCTGACCCCGGCCAATCTGGCCACTTCTTACACCGTCCATCCTTTGGCCTATGCGATCAAGGCGTTTGACCTGGGCGGTCATGGAAACATGGTGCCGGTCACGATCGGCAACACCAGCAATGTCAACCTCGTCGCCTACTCCGTCCTCCAGGGCGACGGCAGCCTGGTCGTGACCGTGATCAACCGCACATACGGCTCTCCGGATTTCAACGCCAACCTTTCTCTCACAACCAGCGGCGCCACCTACAATGCCGGACAGGTGATGTTTCTCACCGCAGTCAATAACGACCCGACGACCACGACCGGCGTCACCCTCGGCGGCTCGGCGATTTCCGGAGTAGGGGTCTGGAACGGGACTTACCTGGGCATGGCGGGCCCTGCGGGCGGCTCCTTTGCGCTAACCGTCCCCGCCACGCAGGCCGCCATCATCCGGCTGTTTAACGCCGCCGGACCCGCCGCGCCCGCCAACTTGACGGCCACGGCCGGAAATTCCCAGGCGACTTTGCAATGGAATGTCTCCTCCGGCGCCACCGGCTACGTCGTGCAACGCTCCAGCACCACGGGCGGACCATACACCACCATCGCCAGCGGAGTGACGACCAATTCCTACACCGACACCACCGTGTCCAACGGGCAGATCTATTATTATGTCGTCGCCGCCACCAACAACAACGGCGTCGGGCCGCAATCGGCGGAGGCCGCGGTCTCGTTAAGCACCCTGCCGCCGCTCGCGCCCACCGGGCTGACGGCCATTCCTGGCGATGGCGTGGTCGCTTTGAGTTGGACCGCGTCGGTGGGCGCGACCAGTTATGTCCTCGAACGCGGCACGGCCAGCGGGCAGGAAACCACCATCGTCAGCAGCACGATCACCGGCACCAGCTACACCGACACCGGCCTGACCGACGGCGTGACCTATTACTACGTCGTCTCCGCCGTCGGCCCCTATGGGCAAGGCGTGCCCTCAACCGAGGTGAGCGCGTCACCGTTCGTCAGCACGGGCATTGCCTGGACCAATACGGTCACCGCTTCGCCGCAAAGCTGGAACGTGAATGCCAACTGGAGCACCGCCGCTTTTCCCAGTGGCGCGCAGACCGTCGCCCTCATCAACGCCCCCATCACCGCCAGCCAGACCATCGACCTGAACCAAAACATCACCATCGGCGAACTGAACATCGGCGCGTCCGGGGGCGCGGCCTCATTCAACCTCACCGGCAACGGCGGCACGCTCACCTTCGACAACGCCCCCGCCACCCCCTCCCTGACGCAACTGGCCTCGAGCAAAGGCGACACCATCTCCGCGCCCCTGTCCATCAATGGCAGCTTGAACGTTTACAACGCTTCCGCCAACCCGCTGACCCTCTCCGGCAACATCTCCGGCACGAACAACCTCGTCATGAACAACGGTACGGTGATTCTGGCTGGCGTGACCGGCTTCAACGGCACCACGATCATTGCCCAAGGCACGCTGGAACTCGCCAACGCGCTGGCTTTGCAGAACAGTACGTTGAATTACAGCGGCGGCACCCTCGCCTTCAGTGGCATTACCGCGGCGACGCTCGGCGGACTCAACGGCACGCAAAACCTGAGCCTCATCAACTTGGCCGCTGCGCCCCTGGCCTTGACCGTGGGGGCGGAAAACTCGAACACCACTTACGCAGGCGCTTTCACTGGCGGTGGTTCCCTGACCAAGACGGGTACCGGCACCCTGACCCTCACCGGCGCGAACAACCACACCGGCGGCACCACCGTTCTTGGCGGCAATTTGACGCTCGCCGGCGGCACGCTCGGTTCTTCCGGCAGCACCATTTTGGTTGGCAACGGGGCGACCGGCGTCTCGTTCGATGTCACCGGCGGCACGGTCACCGCCGCTACCTTGAATGTCGCCCCCAACGGAGGATCCACCGGCGACAACGTCTCCATTACCGGGACGGGATCGGCCACCTTCAACTCCGTGAATCTCGGATCAGGCAGCGACACTTCCGGGCCTTTGACCATCAATACCACCGGCTCGGTTTCCCTGGGCGCCTTCATTGACTTTAAGGATTTGCAAGGCAACGGGCCCAGCACCACCAGCGGCCTGATCATCAATGGCGGCACGGTCACCGCTGCCAGTGTCATCATCCAAGACACCACCTCGGGCGCGAACATGAACATGAACGGAGGATCGCTGACGATCGGCAACACCTCTTCCACCGGCGCATTCAAGATCGGCAACAGCACCAGCACCCGCGGCGGGTTCCTGACCATGACCGGCGGTTCGCTGACCTATTTGGGGACGGACGGCTTGCTGCTCAACACCGCGTCCGGCGGCGCCAACGGCGCCAACATCAGCGGCGCCAATGCTGTTGCCACGCTCAGCGGCGTCACCCTCAACCAAGTGAATGCCGCGGGCGCGACCAGTTCGCTGGTCGTTTCCAGCGGAGCGACCCTCTACCTGGGAGGCGTCGGCCTCGTGCTAAACCAGCCGGGCGGCGCGGTGACCGCGTCCTTCGCTAACGCCACTGTCGGTGCGATCGCGAACTGGACCTCTTCCGCCCCCATCACCTTGGCTGGCGCCACGACTTTCCAGACGGCCAATGGTTCCGCTGTCGCGCATAGCATCAGCCTTGGCGGCGTTCTCTCCGGAGCCGGCGCGCTGACTGAAACCGGCCTTGGCACGCTGACCCTCTCCGGCATCGACACCTACACCGGCCCAACCACCGTCAGCGCCGGCACGCTCGTGCTCACCGGCTCGCTCGCAGGCTCCGCCACCGTGCAGTCCGGCGCCACCTTGGGCGGCACCGGCAAAATCACCGGCAACCTCACCGTGTCATCCGGCGCCGGCTTCCTGCTCAACGCCTCCGGCAACCTCTCCGTGACCGGCAACTTGACTTGGAATGGCAACCTAACCGTGACCGGCGCCTCCGGCCTCCCCGTGGGCAACTACACGCTGTTGGGCTACAATGGCACGCTTTCCGGATCCCCCGCCTTCACCTATGTGCCGCCTTCCGGCGCCAGCCAGGCCGCGACCTTCAGCACGGCCACCGCCCATGTCATCACCGTGACCGTCTTTGGTCCGCCGTCCCCGCCCACCGGCCTCACCGCCGCCCCCGGTAACGGCAACGTCACCCTCAACTGGACCGGTTCGGCCGGTGCCACCAGCTACACCGTCCAACGCTCCACCACCAGCGGCGGCGGCTACACCACCGTCGCCACCGGCGTCACCGGCACCACCTACAAGGACACCACGCCCTCCAACGGCACTCCGTACTATTACATTGTTGTCGCCAACAACGCCGCCGGCGCCGGCGCCGGCTCCACCCAGGCCGTCGCCACCCCCGTGGCCCCGCCCGCCGCCCCCTCCGACCTCGCCGCCACCGCCGGCAACGGCAACAACACCCTCACCTGGTCCCCCGTCTCCGGCGCCGCCAACTACACGCTCGCCCGCGCCACCGCTCCCGGCGTCGAAACCCCCCTCGCCGCCGGCCTCGCCGCCGGCCCCTACCTCGACACCAACGTCACCAATGGGACAACCTATTACTACATCCTAACCGCCACCAACGCCGGCGGCACCGGCCCCGGCTCCCCCGAAGTCTCCGCCACCCCCGCCGCCACCCTCGCCCAATGGGCCAGCGCCGCCTTCGGCAACTCCACCAACGCCAACCTCACCGGCCCCGACGCCAACCCCAGCGGCGACGGCATCCCCAATCTTCTCAAATACTTCTACGGCCTCGACCCCGCCACCAACTCCGGCACGCCCCCCGTCAGCACCGCCCCCGACAACTCCGGCAACCTCCTCCTCACCTTCCACCTCTCCAAAAACCTCACCGGCGTCACCTACCAAATCCAATCCTCCCCCGACCTGCTCAACTGGACCAACACCGGCGTCCAAGCCACCGAAGTCTCCGACCAGGGCGCCTACTACATCATGCAGGCCTCCGTCCCCCTCGGCTCCAACCCCTACCTTTACCTCCGCATCAAAGTCACCGGCCCCTGAACCCGGAAAGTCTCCCCGTTGCCCAAACAACGTGCCTTTCCGCTTGCCACCTTCCGGGACTTCCCCAAACCCTGGCGCCAACCCCCCGCCTTATTTGTACCCGGCCCCTCCCCCATTCTGACCACTCCATTCCGTTCGTTTTCCTTATCCGTGAAAACCACCAAAATCATTTTGCTGTCCGGTCTCGCGTCCTGCGTCCTCGCCGCCGGGCCCGCTTGGGCTGCTCCCGAAGCCGCGGCCGCAACTCCCGTCCTCACCTCCTTGTTCGACGGCAAAACCCTCGCCGGCTGGACCCAGCGCCCACTCGGTTCGTTCTCGGTCAACGCCACCGATGCCGCCATTGTCACCACCGGCCGCGCCCGCGGATTCCTCTACACCAACACCCCCTGCACCTCCTACCGCGTTATTTACAGCGTCCGGCAATTGACCTGGCTGCACTGGCCCACTGTGCTCTTCTTCGGCAATAGCACCACCGCCGACGCCATGGGC
>JBEKZN010000075.1:0-6901 GCA_049509815.1 Opitutales bacterium | reverse complement strand
CTGCGCCGTCTCCGCCGACCCCGTGCCCATCAAAGGCAAAAACGGCGTCATTCTCACCTTCAACATCCAGCAAATCACGGCCACCAGCTTCACCGGCACCCGCAAAGACAACGGCCAGACCGTCACTGTCGCCTGGACCCATGTGGACCTCGACTGGCTCAAGACCAACCAGCCCGACACCTACAAAAGCTACACCGACGCCCTCGCCGCCCCGCCCGCCGCCGCCGACAGCTCCACCGCCACTGCCGCATTCACCCCCGCCGACATCGCCGCCCAGCTCATCTTCGCTTGGAAATCCACCGCCGCTGATTTCCGCTCGAACCCTATCAGCTCCGCCCTCACTTTCGGAACCAACACCCGGAAGTACCGTCTTTCCATTAACTTCAATCCCAGCACCAGCCACAACCACCAAAAAGGCGGCGGTGGCGGTGGAACTTCCCAAAACAACCAGGCCCCCCCGCCCGGGCCTGATCCCAAGCAAACCAATATATCCATCTTCAAGACTTTCAATGTTGACAGCGACGACGCCCACCAAGCCTACGCCGATTTTCTCGATAACAACAAGCTGCGCGACGCCATGACCAACGATGTCAACGACGCTCTCGCCGCCCTCCAACCCATGTGCAAAGGCAGCACTTTTACCGACGCCACCGCCCTTGTTAACGCCGGCCAAAGCTTTCTCCAAGCCATGCAGGACATCATCGCCTCCCCCGACACCATCCAGCGCAGCGCCCTCGACAACATCCAGGCCTTCCTCGACATCTGGCGGCAAATGGCCACCAACGGCAAACTCCCCTCCGCGCCCTCCGATAATTGATCCGCCCCCATTCCGCGCGCTTCCGGAGTCCGCGCCTTGACAATCGCGCGCTTCCGGATACGTTTCACTTGTGCGTCCGCCATCGCGGCGCCCCGCTTGCCAGCATTGCATGACCGAACCAACCCGCCTCTGCGAGCATGAGTGATGCCCCCGCGATCACCGGCCCGCAACGTGCCCTCCTCGTCGGCCTCCAAATGGCCGGCCAAACCCGCGAGGACGCCGCCGCCCTTCTCGAAGAACTCGCCGAGTTGACCGCCAACGTTGGCCTCACCGTCGCCGCCCGCCACCTTGTCCGCCTGCGCGAACCCCACCCGCGCCTCCTCCTCGGCGCCGGCAAGGCCGAGGAAATCATCCAGGACGCCCGCGCCCGCGGCTGCGCCTACATCATTTTCGACGACGAACTGCACGCCGCCCAGCAGCGCAATTGGGAAGCCGCCTCCGGCCTCCAGGTCATCGACCGCCACGAGGTCATCCTCGACATCTTTGCCGCCCGCGCCCAAACCCGCGAAGCCCGCCTCCAAGTCGAACTCGCCCAGCAGGAATACAGCCTGCCGCGCCTGCGCCGCGCTTGGAGCCACCTTTCCCGTCAGCGCGGTGGTGGCACCACCCAGCGCGGTGAGGGTGAAACCCAACTCCAACTCGACCAGCGCCTCGTTCGCGAACGCATTCAGCGCCTTCGCGCCGACCTTGAAGTCGTCCGCAAGCAGCGCGCTGTCCAGCGCCGCCAGCGCCTCCGCGCTCCGCTGCCCACCGCCGCCATCGTCGGCTACACCAACGCCGGCAAATCCTCCCTTCTCAACGCCCTCACCGGCGCCGACGTCCTCGTTCAGGACAAACTCTTCGCCACGCTCGACCCCGCCACCCGCCGCCTCCAGCTCCCTTCCGGCCGCGCCCTCCTGCTCACCGACACCGTCGGCTTCGTCCGCCGCCTCCCGCACCGCCTCGTCGAATCTTTCAAGGCCACCCTCGAGGAAGCCGTCGTCTCCGATTTCCTCATTCACCTCGTTGACGCCTCCAGCCCCGAGGCCGCCAGCCACCACGCCACCACGCTTGCCGTTCTCTCCGAACTCGGCGCCCATGACGCCCGCGTCCTCACCGTCTTCAATAAACTCGACCGCGTCCACGATTCCCTCCGCCTCGCCGAACTCAAGGCCCAATTCCCCGGCGCCCTCTTCCTCAGCGCCCACACCGGCCACGGCCTCGATGTCCTGCTCGACCGCCTCGAAGCCGGCCTCGAAGACGAAGCCGTCCCGCTCGCGCTCCTCATTCCCCATTCCCGCTACGACCTCATCAACCGCCTCCACCAGGCCGGCGCCGTCCGTCGCGAAGAAGCCCGCGACGAAGGCGTTTACATCGAAGGCCTCGTCCCCCGCCGTCACCTCGACGCCATTCGCCTTTTTATTGTCCCAGCTCCTGTGCAGGAATTGCATCCCGCCGCGACCAACAACGCGGTGGCCTGAATTCCGCGTTTTCGCGCCTCGCGCCGCGCCAAAAAATCGGCGATTGCACCAAAAGCAATAGGGAACGGCCCTAATTTTGCCGCCGCCAGTACCGGCGGGAAAATTTTTTCGGCATCAGGAACTTTGGCGTGATAGCATTGTTTGATACAGATGAGCCCACTAAGCACGACCGCCGCTCGCAGGCCGCGAAAAAATCCCCTAACCCGCTTCCTCTAAGCATCTTGAATCCAATATCTTCGCCCATCATCCAGGAATAACCCCACGTTCCATCACCTCTTACCCCCGCTTCCCCGTTTCAAACCCCACCAGGACCCCGGCTGGATTTCCCAATTGTAAAAGCAAAATTATTTTGATTTTTTGGAACAAATAATTCAAACAAGTGTTATAATTACTACCTGAACGCGCCAATTTTGCGGAACTCCGCGAAAAGCCGCGTGTTCAATCCACCAACCACCATCAAACTTTTCGACTTCAGGGTTCATCCCTGAGTATGGAATACGGCAATAGTAGCGTAGCATAGCAACCAAGCAGCTAGGCAGTGTCCCTTGAGCAAGGCCTGCCAAACATAAGGGCCGGCCGCCGGGTAACCGGGGCCGGCCTCTTGTTTTTTAAGGGAGCACCTCTAGTGCGACACCCCGGAGCAGGTATGGCCTGCGCAGGTGCCGGCTGAGCGGCGAGCGAAGTTAGGCTACTCTGTGGGCGCACAAGGCAGCCGCGCTGCGGCGGCACTTGTCCTCATCGCGCACCAAGCGATGAGGAAAGCCCGCCAATCGCTCTTTCTTCCTTCGTTTCCTCCCGCGAAATTCGTAAGTTGAATTTCGATGGACTTTTCCGCCCGCCTGCCCGCCGTCCTCGACGACAACCCGCTCGCCCTCGCCGTTGCCGCCCGCCGCGCCGCCGGCCAGCCCATCCACGACCTCACCCTCTCCAACCCCACCCGCGCCGGCCTCGCTTACCCCACTGCCGAAATCGCCGCCGCCCTCGCCGCCCTCGCCGCCGGTGCCGCCTCGCCCTACGAGCCCTCGCCGCGCGGCCACCGCTCCGCCCGCTCCGCCATCGCCGCCTATTACAACCACCGCGGCCCCTGTGCCATTGACCCCGACCGCCTCCACCTCACTGCCAGCACCAGCGAAGCCTACAGCCTCCTCTTCAAACTTCTCGGCGACTCCGGCGCGGAAATCCTCGCGCCCCATCCTTCCTACCCGCTCATCGAACACCTCGCCGCGCTCGACGGCTGGCGCGCGCGTCCGTACCCGCTCGTCTTGGATTCCAACGCCTGGCGCCTCGACCACGCGGCCCTCGCCACCGCCGTTACCCCCGCCACGCGCGCCATTGCCGTCATCCACCCGCACAACCCCACCGGCTGGCTCATGCGCGGCGGCGCCGACGCCCATTCCCTCCTCGATCTCTGCGCCTCCCGCAATCTCGCCCTCATCGCCGACGAGGTCTTTCTCGATTACCCCGCGCCCGGCCACGAACAATTCGCGCAGTCCTTCGCTGCGCACGAGGTCTCCGCGCTCACCTTCACCCTCGGCGGCCTCTCGAAATCCTGCGCCCTCCCGCATCTCAAGCTCGGCTGGATCCACGTCGGCGGCCCGCCGCCCCTCGTTGCCGCCGCCCAGGCCCGCCTCGATTTCATCGCCGACGCCTACCTCTCCGTCGCCACCCCCGTGCAAGCCGCCGCCCCGCGCCTGCTCGAGCTCGGCATCGGCCTTCGCGCGCAAATCCAATCGCGCCTCGCCGAAAACTTTGCCGCGTTAACCCTGAGCTCCGTCGAAGGGTTAACCCCGAGCCCGGTCGAGGGGCCCGCCAACGCCACCTGGCCCGCCGGCTTTCAAGTCCTCCCGCGCGCCGCCGGCTGGTCCGCTCTCCTGCGCCGTCCACCCGCGCCCGATGAGGAACTTCTCGCGCGCCAGCTCCTCGACCGCGCCGGCGTCCTCGCGCACCCCGGCTACTTCTTCGACTTCCCAGAACCCGGCTGGCACGTCCTCAGCCTCCTCCCCGAACCCGAAAAATTCCGCGCCGCCCTCGCCGCCCTCCGCGACTGGCTCCCGCGCCTCGTTTGAAATTACTTCTTCCCCTGCTTCTTGATCGCCGCCTTGATGAATGCCGCGAACAGCGGGTGCGGCCGCGTCGGCTTGCTCTGAAATTCCGGGTGGAACTGCACGCCCACAAACCACGGGTGGTCCTTCACCTCGACGATTTCCACCAAGTCGCGCTTCGGGTTCACTCCCGCCAGTCGCAGCCCCGCCTTCGCCAGCGGCCCGCGATACGCGTTGTTGAACTCATAGCGGTGCCGGTGCCGCTCGCGCACCAGCTCCTCGCCGTACGCCGCGCGCGCCTTCGTCCCCGGCACCAATTGGCAGTCGTACGAGCCCAGCCGCATCGTCGCGCCTTTGTTCGTCACTTTTTTCTGCTCCTCCATCAAATGGATCACCGGGTGCGGCGACTTCGCGTCGAACTCCGTGCTGTTCGCCCCCGCCAGTTTCGCCACGTTCCGCGCAAACTCGATCACCGCCACCTGCATGCCCAGGCACAGCCCGAAATATGGCAGCCCCTGCTCGCGCGCGTATTGCACCGCGCGGATTTTCCCCTCGATGCCCCGCCCGCCGAACCCTCCCGGCACCAGCACCCCGTCCAGTTTGCCCAGCTCTTTGCGCGGATTCTTCTGCACCGCCTCGGCGTCCAGCCGCACGATCTTCACCCCGCAATTGTTCGCGATGCCGCCGTGCGTGATGGATTCATAGACACTCTTGTACGCGTCCTGCAGCTCGATATATTTGCCCACCACGCCGACGGTCACGTGCTTCGCCGGCTTCTTCAACCGCCGCACGATCTTGCGCCACGCTCCGTTCGGCCGTTTTGGCGACTTCAGTGCCAGCAGCTTCAGCACGATGTCGTCCAGATGCTCCTTCGCCAGCATCTGCGGCAGTTCGTAGATCGACGAGCCCACGTCCTTTTCCTCGATCACCGCCGGCACCGGCACGTTGCAAAACAGCGAAAGCTTCTGCCGGATCTCCATGCTCAGCGCCTTCTCCGTGCGGCAGATCAAAATGTCCGGCTGGATGCCGATCTCCCGCAGCTTCGCCACCGATTGCTGCGACGGCTTCGTCTTCAGTTCCCCCGCCGCCTGCAAAAACGGTACCAGCGTCACATGGATGAACACCACGTTCTGCTTGCCCACCTCCAAGGTGAATTGCCGCATCGCCTCGATGAACGGCAGCCCCTCGATGTCTCCCACCGTCCCGCCAATCTCCGTCACCAGCACGTCCACGCCCTTGCCCGCCGAGTACAGCCGGTCCTTGATCTCGTTCGTCACGTGCGGAATCACCTGCACCGTCTTGCCCAAATAATCGCCGCGCCGCTCCTTTTGGATGACCGATTCGTACACCTGTCCCGAGGTCAAATTGTTCTGCCGCGTTAGCGGCCCCGAGGTGAACCGCTCGTAGTGCCCCAAATCCAGGTCCGTCTCCGCGCCGTCGTCCAGCACATACACTTCGCCGTGCTGGTAGGGATTCATCGTCCCCGGATCCACGTTCAGGTAAGGATCGAATTTTTGCAGACGCGTCTTCAGCCCCCGCTCTTCGAGCAGGGCGCCCAGCGCCGCCGCCGTCAAACCCTTCCCCAGCGAGGAGACCACGCCACCAGTAACAAAGATGTATTTCACGCCGGGGCTGATTGTTTCAACGGTGCGCCTCCATCTTGCAACTTGTTTTTTTGAGCGTGCCGTCAATTTCATCTTGCGGTACACCCTCATTCATGCGCTTTCCCTCCCCCGTTTTTCTCGCTGTCGCGTCCATTCTCGCCGGTTGCAGCAGCCCCACTGCGCCCATTCCTGCCCCGCCGCACGCCAATTCCGGCGCCGCCATGGAAACCTACGCCCCCGCCAACCCCCCCGGCGTCGTCGCCAACTCCGGCGCCGGTGGCGTCCAGACTCTCTCCGCCACCGTGCCCACGGACAACCCCGGCACCATGGCGCAAGGCTTCTGCGTCGGCCAGATTCAATCCCAGCTCGAGGCCCTCCTCTCACTCTCCCAGGTCGGCATGCCCATGTCGGGCATGGAATCCATCACCCAGTCCCAAAACATCGCCCATTATTTCGCCCGCGACTGCCAAATCACCCCCTGGCCCGAAGCCCAGCCCCTCACCAGCAAAAGCGACTTCTCCGCCCAGCTCGGCCAGTGGCTCGCCAACGTCCAAATCGCCAGCTTCAAAATCAAGCAGCAGTACATCGAAGTCTCTCCCGACCGCCAGCAAGGCCGCGCCGTCATCTGCCTCGAAGCCACCGTCACCTACCTCAACCGTCTCGTCCGCTACGAGGGCTGGTACCTCACCACTTGGATTCCCGCGAAGGGCGCGTGGCTCATCCAAAGCGTCCAGCCTCTCGATGTCTCCAAAGCCACCCGCAAAGGCAGCACCGTTCCCCAGGTTTACTTCGATCCCTACTGGGGCCCCGGCTGGGGCTACTACTAAAACCGCCGCCTTCGTTTTTGTCCGGAAAGTTTTCATGCGATGGACTACGCCGCCACCAAGGACTACCTCTTCGGCCTCAAGCAGCCCGGATCCAAGTACGGCATTGACCGCATGACGCTCCTGGCCGCGCGCCTCGGCCATCCCGAGCGCG
>JBEKZN010000074.1:0-6958 GCA_049509815.1 Opitutales bacterium | reverse complement strand
GTCGAGGGTCCAGCCCATGTAGGCGTCGGCCATGAGGTCGATGCCGTCGCCGACGACTTCGCGGACGTTGCGGACGAGTTCGATGTTTTTTGTCATGCCTTCGGCGCCGTCGATGGGGCCCCAGCCGAAGCGGAGCTTCATGGCCTGGTAGCCTTCGTCCTTATATTTCTGGGCTTCGGCGCGGAGCTCGGGGATGGGCATGGCGTAGAGGCGGCTGGCGTAGACGGGGATTTTTTCCTTGGTGCGGCCGCCGAGGAGGCGGAAGACGGGCTGTTTGGCGGATTTGCCGAGGAGGTCCCAGAGGGCGATGTCGACGGCGGAGATGGCGACCATGGCGACACCTTTGCGGCCGAAGGCCATGGTGCGGCGGTACATCTGCTGCCAGAGGAACTCGGTGTCCCAGGGGTCGGCGCCGAGGAGGATGGGCTTGAGGTAGGTGTCGATGAGGGACTTGGTGACGTGGGGCGAGAGGGCGGCGTTGCCGAGGCCGACGAGGCCGGCGTCGGTGAAAATTTCCACGATAAGCCAGCCGTGGAAGGCGAAAGTGCCCATGGTGGCGCGGGTGAGCATGGGCGCAACCTGGTCCATGGGGTTGGTGCAAAAATGCGGCGGGAGGGGAACGGTTTCGCCTTTCCACTGGACGACGCGGGTGCGGATTTCGGTGATTTTCATGGGGTGGAGTGAAGGGAGATTTGAACAGCAGGAGGCACGGAACGCCAACGGAAAGCGGTGGGTAAGGCGAGAATAGGCAACCAGCCGGTGAAAAACAACCGCGAGGGAAGCGATACCCTCCATTGCGCGCGTTGCGGAGGATTTGCCGACGGGCGGGCTGGCAGTCAATGCTGCAAAAAGTGACTTCTTCGAGTACAGAGTGGAGGCACGGGGTCCTCGCGGGTTTTCCCATTTGATTGACCTAACACGGCGGGACTGTTGAATAAACGACCATGGCCAAGCCTGTGATCTGGACGGTGGACGACGACCCAGACGTATTGCGGGCCGTGGAGCGCGACCTGCGCCGACAATACGGCGGTCGCTACAAGGTCATTTCCGCCGATTCCGGGGCGTCCGCGCTCGATGGGGTGAAGCAGTTGAAGCTGCGCAACGAGGCGGTGGCACTATTTCTGGTGGATCAACGGATGCCGCGCATGTCGGGCGTGGAATTCCTGGAAAAGGCGATGGAGTTTTACCCGGAGGCCAAGCGTGCATTGCTGACGGCGTATGCGGACACGGATGCGGCGATCCGCGCCATCAACAACGTGCACATTGACCATTACCTGATGAAGCCGTGGGATCCGCCGGAAGAACGGCTCTATGGGGTGGTGGATGATTTGCTGGATGACTGGCAGGCTTACTATCGTCCCGAGTTCGAAGGGGTGCGGGTCATCGGCCATCGGTGGTCGCCGCGATCGAATGAAATTCGCGATTTTCTTGGGCGAAATTTTGTGCCGCACCAGTGGCTCAACGTGGAGACGGACGAAGCGGCGAAGCAGCTTCTGGCCAGCACGGGCACCGACGCCACGGGCCTGCCGCTGGTGGTGTTTGCCGATGGCGCTTACCTGCGCAATCCGCCCAACGCCGAGATCGCCCGCAAGCTGGGGCTGCGCACGAAATCGGAATTTCCTTTTTATGACTTAGTAGTGGTCGGCGCGGGGCCGGCCGGGCTGGCGGCGGCAGTATATGGGGCCGCGGACGGCTTGCATACGCTGCTGGTGGAGCGCGAGGCGCCCGGGGGACAGGCGGGCCTGAGCTCGCGGATTGAAAATTACCTCGGGTTTCCAGTCGGGCTGAGCGGATTTGATCTGGCGCGGCGCGCAGTCGCCCAGGCGCGGCGCTTTGGCGTGGAAATTCTCGCACCCCAGGAAGTCAAAAGCCTCCGGATTGAGGGTACGACGCGGGTCCTGACACTGGCGGATGGAGCGGAAATTGGCTGCCGCGCCCTGCTGATTGCGACGGGGATCGCCTTCCGGAAACTGGATGTGCCGGGACTGGAGAAATTCACGGGTGCGGGGGTTTATTATTATGCGCCGATGTCCGAGGCGTTTTCCCACCGGGATGGCGATATCCACATTGTCGGCGGCGCCAACTCCGCAGGCCAGGCCTCCCTATATTTTTCCAAGTTCGCCCGCCAGGTCACCATGCTGGTGCGCGGCGATTCGTTGTCGGACTCGATGTCGCAATACCTGGAAAACCAGATCACCGCGACGAAGAATATCGCGGTGCGGTTCAACACCAGCGTTGTCGCGGTGGACGGCGCGCAGCGCTGCGAGACGGTTACGATCAAGAACAACAAAACCGGCGTGCAGGAAACCGTGCCGGCCAGCGCGCTGCTGATTTACGCGGGGGCGGTGCCCCGCACCGACTGGCTCGCGGGAATCGTGGAGCGCGATGCGCGCGGGTACCTGATTTCGGGCCAGTATCTCATGCGCGAGGGACGGCGGCCGGCGGGGTGGACAGCGGACCGCGATCCGTTTTATTTGGAGACCAGCGTGCCGGGCATTTTCGTGGCGGGCGATGTTCGCCACCGGTCGGCCAAAGGCGTCACCTCCGGAGTGGGGGAAGGCGCCATGGCCGTAAAGCTCGTTCACGAATACCTCGGACTATTGTAGCCATGGATCCAAACATCCTCCAGCAACTGCGGACTGCGCCGTTATTTTCCAAACTGACGGACGACCAAGTGGGGTGCATCCCGGCGGGTGAAGTTGTGGTCGTGCCCGCCGGATCCTTCCTCGCGAAGGAAGGGGAGCGGACCGGGTTTTTCTATGTGCTCCTGGAAGGGGAGGTTCGCATCACCCGGATTTATGATCGTCAGGAAATCCTGATGAACGTCGGCAAGCCCGGCAATTACATGGGCGAGATCGCGCTGCTGCTGGATTCGCCATGGGTGGCGACGGCACGGGTGTCGAAGCCGGCCAAGTTGTTCCGCCTCAACGAAGAGGATTTCTGGCGGATGCTGGGATCCTGCCGGACGGTGGCCCAGGAGATTATTCGCATGGCGGCCAACCGGATGCGCAACGCGGAAGGTTACTCACAACAGCGGGAAAAGCTGGCCTCGCTGGGCACCATGGCGGCGGGGCTGGCGCACGAATTGAATAATCCGGCGGCGGCGGCGCGGCGGGCGGCGGCGCACCTGCAGGAGACGACGGACAAAGTGCAATCGCTGCTCTGTCTGCTCACGCGAACGCTGGATCACGATCATTTGCTGCAGGTGGTGGCCGCTTCGCAGGATGCGCTGGCGCGGCTCGCGAAGGCGCCCGCGCTTGATCACGTTGAGCGCAGCGACCGCGCGGAAATCCTCGGTGCGTGGCTCGATGCCCACGGCGTCACCGCCGCGTGGGAGCTTGCGCCAACTTTCGTCAGCGCCAGCGTGGACACCGCGTGGCTGGAAGCGTTAATGGCCAAAATCCCGGCGGAGAGCCAGACGAACGCCTTGAGCTGGCTGGAAGCGCGGATCGATTTGAAATCGCTGTTGAGCCAGGTGGAGCAGAGCACCGCGCGGATCGCGGAACTGGTCCAGGCGGTGAAATCGTATTCGTACATGGATCAGTCGCCGTTGCAGGAGGTGGACGTGCATGAGGGCATTGAGAGCACGCTGACGATGCTGGGGCACAAGCTGAAAAACGTGACGCTGGTGCGGGCGTTTGACCATTCGGTGCCGCGCATCATGGCCCATGGCAGCGAACTCAACCAAGTGTGGACCAATCTCATTGACAACGCCATCCACGCGGTGAATGGCACCGGAAAAATCTGCGTGGGCACGAGCCGGGAGGACAATCAGGTGGTCGTGGAAATCGTGGACAACGGCTCCGGCATTCCGAAAGAAGTGCAGGCGCACATGTTTGAGCCGTTTTTCACGACCAAGCCGGTCGGCACCGGCACGGGCTTGGGGCTGATCATCAGCAACCGCATCGTGGCCGACCGCCATGGCGGCGAAATCGAATTTGAGTCCTGCCCCGGCGAAACCCGCTTCAAGGTGCGGCTGCCGATCAGCCACAATTAATTGTCGGCGCGCGGCCCGGCACGCCGGAAGCGGGATTTCATCGGGGTTTCGGTGAACGTATTTACCCCCGTCACGGCAGAGCATCCGGATCGGGTCAGAATATATTGGACTCCGTCGCGCGGGATTGACGATGCTTCCGCCATACCAACATGGACATCAAAAGAAATGGCTCTCAGCCTTCCAACAAAGGACCGGCCGATTGGTTTACCGGGACGGTGCGCATTGACCCCCTGTTCCAGCCAAACGCTCCGGCGCGCGCGGCCGCGGCCAGCGTCACGTTTGAGCCCGGTGCCCGCACCGCCTGGCACACGCATCCGCTGGGTCAGACCCTCATCGTGACGGCCGGGTGCGGACGGGCGCAGCGCTGGGGCGGTCCGATTGAGGAAATCGGGCCGGGCGACGTCATCTGGTTTCCGCCCGGCGAGAAGCATTGGCATGGCGCCACGCCGACCACGGCCATGACGCATATTGCCATTCAGGAACAGCTCGACGGCAAAGTCGTCGAATGGCTGGAAAAGGTCAGCGACGAGCAATATCCGCGCAGTCCGTGAACGAAGGCGTGGGTGTTAATTGCCTGCCGGCACGCGGGGGATAATTGGGCCAAACAATCTTCGATCCGTCCCGATTAGCGCTTAAGCTGGCAATTAACCGGGTAAAACTTGACAATACTGTCCCCTAAAAACGAAGGTCTATTGTACCAATTGCGATACTACCGGTGGCTTCCACGACCAACATGACGCGGCGGGAAATAGTGACCGGCCTGGCGCTGCTCGGCGCCTCCACGGTGCTGCGCGGAAGCGGTGAGGCCTCGCCGGTACCGGCGGGAAATGCTGCGTCCAGTCCTTGGTTGTCCGCGGACGCCCGCCAGCAGGCCCGCAGCCAGTTGCTGGATTATTTCGCCAAAACCGCGCCGCAGCTTTTGCGACCCGCTGAAGGCATCCTGCAATATCCCAGCATCGCCCCCAGCCTTCCCGGCAAGCAGTACTCCACCAGCCTCTGGGATTGGGACACGCTCTGGACCACCCGCGGCCTTTTTCGTTTCGCCAAGCTGTCTGGCGATGACGCGCTGCACGCCAAAATCGGGGAACACGCCATCGGCAGCCTGCGGAACTTTCTCGACCACCAGTCGGACGAAGGCCGCATTCCCATCATGCTGGACGTGCGCGACGCGGACCCGTTTGGCTGCCTGAAGCACGCCAGCCCCAACATCCAAAATCAAGCCAAGCCCGTTTTTGGGCAGCTCGCGCTCTTGATCGCCGAGGAGCTGAACTCGGTGGATTGGCTGGCCGCGTATTTTGACAATCTCATCCGTTTTTATGACTCGTGGGTTCTGGGCAACCAGGCCGCGCTCGGGCTGTTCGTCTGGGGCGACGATGTCGCGATCGGCAACGACAATGATCCGACGACCTTTGGGCGGCCCTTCTTTTCTTCCGCCAACCCCTTGCTCAACTGCCTTTTTTATCAGGACCTGCAAGCGGCGTCGGAGCTGGCGCTGCGGCTGAACCGTCCGCAAGACCAGGAACGCTTAAGCCATCAAGCCCTGGCCCTGGGCGGCCACATTCAGCAGTTTTGCTGGGATCCGCGCGATCGTTTTTATTACACGGCCGATGTGCAGTGCGTGGATCGGCGCGCGGAACTGATCCCTTCGGTCAAGCCCGGCATGGCCATGTCCTGGCAATGCCTGCCGCTGCGCGTGCAGACGTTTACCGGGTTCCTTCCGCTCTGGTGCGGCCTGGCCACCCCCGACCAGGCCGCGGCGCTGGTGCAGGGCAATTACCTCGCGGACGACCGCTTTCGCGCGGACTGGGGCGTTCGCTCCCTCTCGTCCAAAGAAACCATGTATTCCCTGGCTTTCAGCTCGAATCCCAGCAATTGGCTCGGACCGGTGTGGATCATCGTGAATTATTTCATTTGGAAGGGCCTCGGCAACTTCGGCTTTCAAGCCGAAGCGGCGGAGCTCTCCGACAAGACGCTGAAGCTGCTCGCCGCCGACCTGGCGAAAAACGGCTCGCTCAACGAGTACTACAATCCCGACACCGGGGCCGCCCTGAGCCACAAGGGCTTTATGGACTGGAACCTCCTCGTCCTCGAGATGATTTAAGCCTCCGGCCAATGGTTGATTGCCGAGCTTCGTCACTTTAATCCCGACGGGCTCGGATCGGAACCAAAGCTATTTTGGCTCCACTTCAAAACGATATTCGCCGGCCGCCACTGTCTGCGGCGGGCGATTATCCGGGAACTCAATGGTCGCGGTGGTATTCGGCGGAACGACGACATCCATGACCACTTTCCCCTCTTGCTTCACCCAGGCGCTAGACGCGTTGCCGTAGGGGGTTTCGAGCGTTGCGCTGGCGGAGTCGAGCTGCTGGCCAATGAGGGGCCGAATGAAGAAGTGCTTATAGCCCGGATGCTCGGGATCGGGCGCCAGCCCGGCGACGCGCTCATACATCCACTGGCCGATGGCGCCGTAAGCGTAGTGGTTGAAGGAGTTCATGCTCGCATCACCAAAGCCTTTATCGCCGCTATAGCTGTTCCAGCGCTCCCAAAGCGTCGTTGCGCCGAGATTGATCGAATAGAACCACGACGGATAAGTTTCCTGAAAGAGCAGGTCATAGGCGAGGTCGCCGTGGCCGGTCGCATCAAGCGCCGTGGCGATATACGGCGTGCCCAGGAACCCGGTGCGCAGATGGCCGCCGGCCTCGTGGACGAGGCGGACCAGGTTCGCGGCCGCATTTGCTTTTAATTCCTTCGGGAGGAGATCGAAGGCGATCGCGAGCACGTAAGCGGTCTGGGTTTCGGGGGCATTTTGCAATTTTCCGCTGGCGTCAAAGTAGTGTCGGGCAAAGGCCTGCTTCACCGCGGCCGCTTCGTCGGCATAGCGTTTCGCATCGTCGTCGCGTTTAAGCACGCGGGCGGAGTCGGCCAGAATCTGCACGCTATGGGCATAAAAGGCGGCGCCGA
>JBEKZN010000073.1:0-7015 GCA_049509815.1 Opitutales bacterium | reverse complement strand
CTGGCGGCGGAGACGGCGCGGTTCGGGTCGGAAGGGTGGAACCGGCAGCGGTGAGGGGCTCAGCGGAACCAGGCGTCAAGCAGGCGCCAGAGGAGGGGGAGGTTGGCGGGTTGATGTTCGGCGAGGCCGGCGGAGATGGCGGCGGCGTTCTGGATGCGCGAGGCGGAGGGAGTGAGTTCATCGGCGCAGTGGTCGAGGAGACCGCGAAGGGAGGTGGCGTCGGCTTCGAGGTGAAATTGGAGGCCGAGAGCGAGACGACCCCAGGCGAAGGCCTGGTGGGGACAGTCGGCGGATTCGGCGAGCCAGTGGGCGTGGGGCGGGAGGTCGAAGGTGTCGCCGTGCCAGTGGAGGGGCGTGGAGGTTTCGGGGAGAAAATCCCAGCCAGGCGCGTTGCGGGCGGCGGGGCGCCAGCGGATGGGCCACCAGCCGATTTCGCGCACGGGATTTTGGTAAACGCGGCCGCCGAGGACATCGGCGAGCAGTTGCGCGCCGAGGCAGACGCCGAGGACGGGGCGTCCCTGGGCGAGGGTGCGGGCGAGGAATTCCTTTTCGGCGAGCAGCCAGGGGTGCGCGCGGTGCTCGTAGATGTTCATGGGGCCGCCCATGACGACGAGGCCGTCCACGGCGGCGAGGTCGGGCGGCTGAGCGCCATCGTACCATGGTGTAATGGCAAGTGAATGGCGGCGTTCGCGGGCCCAGCGGGCGATTTCGGCCGGGCCTTCGAAGGGGACGTGCTGGAAAACTTGGAGGCGCATCGCGGAGGCCAGCCTAGCTGCCGCACGATTCGCGCCAAGCCGGGAATTATTCCGCGGCCGGCTTCAGGAGTATTTTAGGGCGGCGGCGCCAGGCTTCGAAACTGACGAGTAGGACGAGGGCCGCGCCGGCGGCAGTGGTGCCCGGCTCGGGCACGGCGACGAAGGGGACGATTTCACCGGTGGAGAGCAGTCGGGCACCGTAATCGCCAGCGGTCAGGCCGGTGGGGTCAATGAACTGGATTTCGGACAACTGGGTGGAGGTAAGGCCGGTGGTGGAGGTGCCGAAATAGATCCGGTCGGTGCCGCCGCCGGTGAGGCTGCCGTTCCAGCCGGTGATGGCCAGGGTTTGGCCGGAAGCCCAGGAGCCGGAGGTGCTTTGGCTGTTGGAGAAGGCGACGACGGAAGTGGTCGAGCTAAGATTGAGGGTGGAACTGCTGGAAAGGGTAAGGGTGCCCAGGCCGGCGGAAGTGGCCGAGCCCTCGCTGAAGCCGTTGATGGCGAAGGTGCCGCCGGAGAGGGTCATGGCGGTGGAGGAGCTGATCTGGTTGCTGGCGCCAAGCAGAAGGGTGCCGCCGGTACTGATGATGATGCCGCTGCCGGCGATGGCATTGACGCCGGCGGTCTTGTCGAGGACGAGGGTGCCGGCGCTGACCGTGACGGTGCCGGCAAAGGTGTTGGCGGCGGTGCCGCCGAAGGACAGGATGCCGGAGCCGGCTTTCACAATGTTGCCGGCGCTGGAAGCGGAGATGACGGCGTTGACGGCGAGGTCGGTCGAGGCGGTGCCGCGGGCGATGGTGAAGTTGCTGGAGTAGGCCTGAAGTTGGAGGTTGCCGGTGATGGTGGCGATATTGCCCGAGGCGTTGGTGGTGACGCTGGAGGCGCTGGAGAGGCCGAGGACACCGGCGCCGGTCTGGATCGAGCCGCCGGTCATGGTGACGGAGGCGATGGTCTGATTGTTGCCATTGAGATTGAAGATGCCGGAGTTGTTGACGGTGACGGAAAGGCTGTTGGCGATCTGGTTGCCCTGGTCGAGCAGGAGGGTGGATGTGCCGACGGCGCTGGTGTTGTTGCCGACGACGATGGGGCCGTTCCAGGTAGCGGCGCCGGCAGTTTGGTTGAGGATGACGGTGCCGCCGTCGATCTGTAGGCCACCGCTGTTGGAGATGCCGCTGTTGCCAGTGAAGGTGAGGGTGCCGGTGCCGGTCTTGTCAATCAGGCCACCGGTGCCCGTGACGGCACCGGAGATGGTGCCGTTGCCGGAGCCGGTCCAGATGAGGTTGTAGGGCAATTGGAGGGAGCCGTTGAGGGTGAGCGAGCCGGCGCTGACCTGGAAGGTACTGGCGGAACCGAGGACGATCTGGCCGCCGAGGAGATTATTGCCACCGCTGCTGAGGAGGGCGCCATTGTTGGAAGTGCCGGTGCCGTTGAAGGAGAAGCCGGATTGGTTGACGGAAATGCCGCCGTTCAACTCGAGGGTGGCGCCGGTGTTGACTTGGTTGCCGTACACGGCGGCGCCGAGGGCGTTGCTGTTGCCGAGGTTGACGATGCCACCGGCGATAACGGTCGGGCCGGTAAAGGTGTTGTTGCCATTGAGGTCCAGTTCGCCGGAGCCGGTCTTGGTCAAAGTGCTGGAATAGGCGTCGCTGAGGATGCCGTTGAGGACCAATTTGCCGGCGGAGACATTCCAGGTCTGGCTCGCGACGAAAGTGAGGTTGGAGTTGATGGTTTGGGTATTGGAGCTGTTGTCGAAGAGATTGCCAGTGATGCCGATGGTGCCGTTGTTGATGGTAAAGGCACTGGCGGTGCTGGCGAAACCGAGGCTATTGACGTAGTTGGTGGGGGTGGCGTTATCGTTGACGGTGGTGCTGGTGGAGCCGTCGAAGGTGACGTTGGCGGTGGGCAGCGGGTAGTAGGGGCTGTCGGTGTAGAAGGGCGCGGCGCCGGTGTTCCAGTTGGCATTGGTGTTCCAGTTGCCATCGCCGCCAGCGCCGGTCCAAGTCTGGGCACGGGCTGGGTTGGACAAAAACGCCCCCGAGGCCAGTGCGAGGATGCACAAGCCCAAGACCCGCACCGGGAGGTGCAGGAAACGATGGAGGCGTTTAGTCATTGGTTACGTAAGTGTATCGGTCGATAAGCAGATTGCCAAAAGGGTTGAAGGTTTGGGTGCGGGTTGGTTTAGCGGGCGTAAGCCACCTAATTTACCAAAGTGTATCATCCGGGTAGAAATTAGCAAGTACCTTAGGAGGCTTAAAACCGTTAGGTGATTGGCTCGCCCGCGAGATGAAAGCACGAGAATTAAAGGAATGAAATTGTTATATAACATGTTTTATATAAACGATATATAAACGATGTTAACAAGGCAACAAACACAAGTCATTTCAAGCCGATTTTAGGTCGGATCACTCCATTGAGATATACGCCAACGGGTTATGACTGTCGGGTGACGGGAATGTAAACGAAACGTAAAAACACACTGAATCCGCGCATGGGCGCTTCCGTTGCGCTGAAGAGCTAAAAGTGGTGCCGGACCGGGGACTTGAACCCCGAACCAATTGATTAAGAGTCAACTGCTCTACCATTGAGCTAGTCCGGCGTGGGAAGACGAGGCGGGCCCGGGAAGGGCGGGCGGAAAGACCGCTCGGCATCCAGCAAAGCGGGAAAGACTACAGGATTGGCGGCGGATGAAGCAAGCAAGTTTGGCGGCGGGTGGTTGGAAAACAGCGGCGCGAAGAGCGTTGCGCCGGGGCGGGCAGGGTTTAGAGCTAGGGTCAGCCCCCATGAAAGAGCTGCCGGCCATCATTCGAGAGCTTGAGCAAAATGCGGAAATGCCGCATGCGCTGGCGACGCTGGTGAGCGTGGAGGGGTCGTCGTACCGGCGGGTGGGAGCGCGGTTGCTGGTGAATGGGTCGGGGGTTTCGATTGGCTCGATCAGCGGGGGATGCCTCGAGGAAGATGTGCGGGAGCGGGCAGGGGCGGTGCTGGCGAGTGGCGAGCCGGATACGGTGGTTTACGACACGACGGAGGAGAACGATTTGGTTTGGGGGGTCGGGTTGGGATGCAAGGGGGTGGTGCGGGTATTCATCGAGCAGCTGGCGGCGCGGCCGGAGTGGGCGAGGACCTTGCAGAGGAATTTTGGGCTGCGAAAGGAGACGCGTTTGAGCGTGGTATGGGAAGGAGCGGAACGCGCGCTTCTGGGAACACATGAGACAGAAAGACTGGCGGGACGCGTTCCGACGGAGGCGAAGGTGCTGGAGGAGTGCGTGGCGCCGCCGGTGCGGTTGCTGATTTTTGGCGCGGGTGATGACGCGCAGCCGCTGGCGAAGATGGCGAAAGAGATGGGCTGGCGAGTGGAGGTTTTCGACGCGCGCGCGGCTTTCGTCACGGCAGAGCGGTTTCCGGCGGCGGACGAAGTCAAGGTCGCGCGGCCGGAGGAAGCGGCAAATGTGGTGGTGGACGCATGGACGGTCGCGGTGGTGATGACGCACCGCTATCGGGATGACGTGGCGCTGCTGCGGGCGCTGCTGCCGCGGGCGCTGCCGTACCTGGGATTGCTGGGGCCCAAAACGCGCACGGAGAGAATTTTGGGCGAGCTGGCGGAAGCAGGTTTTGAGGTCACGCAGGAAATGCGCGGGCGGCTGCACGCGCCGGTGGGGCTGGACTTGGGCGGGGACACGCCGGAAGCGGTCGCGCTCTCGGCGCTGGCGGAGATGCAGTCGGTGCTGGCGGGGCGCGATGCGCGGCCATTGCGGGAGCGGAGCCGGCCGATCCATGCGTGAGGACTACGGTACAAACTTGACAAATTTCGCGGGCGGACGGACGCTACCAAACGAATACCCTTTCCCCATGAGCGCATTCAAGTTGAACGTCAATGGCCAGGTGCGGGAGTTGGAAGCGGAGGATGACACACCGTTGCTGTGGGTGTTGCGCGACACGCTGGACATGCCGGGGACGAAGTACGGCTGCGGGATGGGGGTGTGCGGGGCGTGCACGGTGCATCTGGACGGGCAGGCGAAGCGCTCGTGCATCACGCCGGTGAGCAAGGTGGGCGACGCGAAGGTGGTGACAATTGAGGGGCTGGCCCAGGACGGGAAATTAACGCATTTGCAGCAATTGTGGTGCGACCTGGACGTGCCGCAGTGCGGGTACTGCCAGGGCGGGCAATTGATGGCGGCCTCGGCGCTGCTGGCCGCGAAACCCCAGCCGACGGACGCGGACATTGATGCGGCGATGCAGGGGAATATTTGCCGTTGTTGCACGTATGTGCGCATCCGCCAGGCGATTCACACGGCGGCCGGAGCCTAACTGCGATGCCAGCCACGAAAACACAACGGCGGTCCCGGCGCGGCGGCATGAATCGCCGCAGCTTCATCAGGATCAGCGCGCTGGCGGGCGGCGGGCTGATGATCGGAAGCTATTTTCATTTTGGCAGCACGACGGCGTTCGCGCAGGACTACCGGCAGGGACGCCGGCAGAGCCCGCCGCTGAATCCGAATGCGTTCGTCAAGATCACGCCGGATAATGTGGTGACGATCGTGTCGAAGAACCCGGAAATCGGGCAGGGGATCAAGACGGGGCTGCCGATGATCATCGCCGAGGAGCTGGATGTGCCGTGGGACAGCGTGGTGGTCGCGCAAGCGGGGTTGAATCCGGCGTACGGCCAGCAATCATCGACCGGCAGCACGTCCACGCCCTCGAATTACACGCCGATGCGGCAGTTGGGGGCGACAGCGCGGTTGCTGTTGATGACGGCGGCGGCGCAGGCGTGGGGCGTGCCGGTGACGGATTGCCGCACAGAAAACGCGGCGGTCATCCACGGGCCGACAGGCCGGCGGGTGACTTACGGCGACGTGGCGACGCAGGCGGCGGCGCTGCCGGTGCCGAACCAGTCGAGCGTCACGCTGAAGGATCCGAAGGATTTCAAGCTGATCGGCACGCGGGTTCCCGGGGTGGACAATCCGCGGGTGGTGACGGGGCAGCCGCTGTTTGGCATCGATACGAAGCTGCCCGGCATGGTGTATGCGATTTACGAGAAGGCGCCGGTGTTCGGCGCGACGGTGGCGAGCGCGAACCTGGATGCAATCAAGAAAATGCCGGGGGTGCGCGATGCCTTTGTGCTGAATGGCCCCGGCGGGCCGGTGCCGGGCGTGGCGATCCTCGCGGATTCGACGTACGCGACGTTCCGGGCGCGCAAGGCGCTGCAGGTGACGTGGGCGGACAGCCCCTATGCCAAGCAGAGCACGGATGATTTTACGGCGCAGGCGATGGCGCTGAGCAAGACAGCGGGCAAGCCGTTGGGCAGCCCGACCGGCGACGTGACGAAGATTCCCGACGGGGCGAAGGTTTTGGAGGCGGCGTATCAGTTTCCGTATCTGGCGCATGCGTCGCTGGAGCCGATGAACACCACGGCGGTGTATAACAAGGGGGTAGTGGAGTTGTGGGTGCCCACGCAAATTCCCGGCAACGCGCAGTCCGCGGTTACACGCGGGGGGCTGGGGTTGACCGCGGAGAATGTGAAGGTGAATGTGACACGCAGCGGGGGCGGGTTCGGGCGGCGCGGGATCAATGATTTCGCGCTGGAGGCGGCGGCGATCGCGCAGAAAGTCGAAGGCACGCCGGTGAAGCTGACGTGGATGCGCGAGCAGGACATGGCGCATGACTTTTACCGCGCAGGCGGCTGGCATTTTTTCAAGGGCAGCATGGACAGTTCGGGGAAGCTGTACAGTTGGTACGACCATTTCATCACCTACGGGTCGAACAACACGACCCGGGTGGGTGAGGCGGCGGGGCTGGGGGTGGGCGATTTTCCGAATGGCGCGGCGCCGAATTTCCTTTTGGAGCAAAGCCTGATTTCGAGCAACGTGCCAATGGGCTACATGCGGGCGCCGGGCAACAATGCGCACACGTGGGCGATCCAAAGTTTTCTCGACGAGCTGGCGCATGCGGCGGGGCGCGATCCGGTGGAGTTGCGGCTGGAATTGCTGGCGGCGGACCAGACGCAGCAATTCATCCCCGCGCGCATGCTGGAAGTGGTGCGTGTGGCGGCGGACAAAGGCAACTGGGGCAAACAACTGCCGCGCGGCCAGGGCCTGGGATTTGCGTTTGATTACTGCCATCGCGGTTACGTGGCGACGGTGGCGGAGGTGACCGTCACGCAGGACGGGGAGTTGAAGGTGGACAAGCTGACAACGGCGGTGGACGTGGGGCCGATTGTGAACCTGAGCGCGGCGGAGAGCCAGGTGCAGGGCGGATTGATTGACGGG
>JBEKZN010000072.1:0-7085 GCA_049509815.1 Opitutales bacterium | reverse complement strand
GACGGTGGCCTGGGCCTTGGCGTTGAGGGCGAGCATGGCGTCGTTGATTTGCTGGACGCCGGAGTCCTGCTGGTTGAAGCTGGCGCGGACCTCGTTGAGCAGGGGGAGGAGTTTCTGGACGTGGCTAATCAAGCAGCCGAGCTGTTCCTGGATGGCGGCGACGTCGGTGACGGTTTCGCCAAGGCGGCCGCGGAAGCGGTCCATTTCCATGACGCCGGCGTCAACGGAGCGGCGGACTTCGCGCAGGAGGCTTTCGATTTCCTCGGTGGAGATGGCGCTTTGGTCGGCCAGGCGGCGGATTTCGCGGGCGACGACGCCGAAGCCGAGGCCGAATTCGCCGGCCTTTTCGGCTTCGATGGCGGCGTTGAGGGAGAGGAGGTTGGTCTGGTCGGTGACGCGGCCGATGGTGACAGCCATGGAGTTGATCTGGCCGACGCGGTCGTTGATGACGGAGATTTTGGCGACGATTTGCTGGTTGGCTTCGAGGAGGGCGGCGACGGAGGCGCCGATGCGGTCGAGTCCGGACTGGCCGGCGGCGACGTCGGCGTTGGTTTTTTCGGCGGCGTCGGCCATGACGGTGGTCGTGCGGATAAGTTCAGCGCTGGTGGTGGCGATTTCGCGGGTGGCGACGGAAGTGGCCTGGGTGCTGGAGCATTGCTGCTCGACGTTGGCCTGGAGGGTGGTGAGCAGGCCGGCCATCTCGCCGGTGCCGGCGAGGACGGCGTCGGCTTCGGCGCGGACGTCGGTGACGAGAGCGGCGAGTTTTTCGAGGAGGGCGTTGAAGGCGGAGGCAAGGGCGGCAATTTCGTCGCCACCGGCGACGCGGAGGCGGTGGTCGAGGTGGAACTCGCCGGTGGCAAGTTCGTCGAGCTCGCGGGCGACGAGGTTGATGGAACGCAGGACGGGGCGCTGGGCGAAGAAGTGCGAACCGAGGGCGACGAGGACGAGGACACCGACGAAGCCGGTGATGATGATGAGCAGGTGGTTGCTGTGGGCGGTGAAGTCGTCAACCGTTTGGCGGGTGCGGGCCTGGACGCGTTTTTCAAATTCGCCGATGGGGTCCATGATGGTGGCCTTGTCGGCGTAGTATTGGTCGTCGTGCATGATGCGGATGGCGTAGGCCTGGTCGGGCGAGGCGATGCGGGTGTAATCGTCGGCGTTGCGGGTGAGGGGCGCGCCGGGCGGCAGGAAGTGGCCAATCATGGCCTGGAAGGCCGCGACTTCGGTGGAAACGAGGGCGTTGGAATTGTCTTCGGCAGTTTTGAGGAGGGCGAATTCAGAGGGAGTGATGCCGACGTCCTGCATGAGCTGGCGCAGGGGGACGGTGCGACCGTCGGGGCGCGGGGCCTGGCCGTTGCGGACGGCGAGGATGTGCCAATATTCGTCGAGGTATTTGGTTTCGCCGGTGACGACGTAGGTGCGGGCGGTGCGGGTGAGCTCGTCGGAGCTGTAGCGGAGTTCGTTGGCGAGTTTGAGGGATTCGAGCTGGATTTGCTGGGCTTGGGTAAGGTTGGCCTGGTTGTGCAGGAGGGCGAGTACGAGGCCGAGGACGGTCACCACGAGGACGACGGTGACGAGGGTGGAGAGCTGGAACTTGAGGCGGATGGTCATGCCGGGGGCGGTGCGCTGGGGGCTTTATGACGGATTTAGGGGCGGGTCACAAGCGCGGTGGCGGGGAGTATTGAAGGGAGAAAAGCGGCAAGCGATCCGGGGTCGGAGGGTGTACGTTAAAGCGTGCACTTGGGCGGGCGGGTGTCATTGTGAGGCAATATGCCATTTCGCGCACTTGGGCTTGATGCCCGCATTTACAAGGCCGTGCAGGAGGCTGGATACACGGAGCCGACCCCGATTCAGACGGCGGCGATTCCCCCGATTCTCGAGGGGCAGGATTTGATTGGGATCGCGCAGACGGGGACGGGGAAGACGGCGGCGTTCGTGCTGCCGACGCTGACGCGGCTGATGGCGAACCCGCCGGCACCCGGGCCGCGGCGCTCGGTGCGCGCGCTGGTGATTGCGCCGACGCGGGAGCTGGTGGTGCAGATCGAGGAGAATGTGCGCGTCTATGCGAAGTACCTGCCGCTGCGGATGGCGACGGTTTACGGCGGGGTGGGCGAGCGGCCGCAGATCGAGGCGCTGCGCACGGGGGCGGAATTCATCGTGGCCACGCCGGGGCGGCTGCTGGACTTGATGGAGCGGGTGGGGGATTTTTCGAAATTGGAGACCTTGGTGCTGGACGAGGCGGACCGGATGCTGGACATGGGCTTTTTGCCGGACATCCGGCGGATCGTGGCGGCGCTGCCGCACGAGCGGCAAACGCTGCTGTTTTCGGCCTCGCTGTCGCGCGAGATCGAGCGGCTGACGCGGGAGTTCATGCGCAACCCGAAGCTGGTGGAGATCGGCCGGCGGGCGAATCCGGCGGAGACGGTGGCGCAGTTTGTTTACGAAGTGCCGGGGCATTTGAAGCCGGCGCTGCTGGCGCATCTGCTGGAGGATCCGGTGATGAACACGGTGCTGGTGTTCACGCGCACGAAGCACGGGGCGGACAAGCTGGCGCGGCGGATCGAGCGCAACGGGTTGCGCACGGCGACGCTGCATTCGAACCGGTCGCAGGCGCAGCGGCTGCGGGCGCTGCGGGCGTTCAAGTCGGGCGAGGTGCGGGTGCTGGTGGCGACGGACATCGCGGCGCGGGGGATTGACGTGGACGGGATTTCGCACGTGGTGAATTACGATTTTCCGAAGCACGCGGAGGACTACGTGCACCGCATCGGGCGGACGGGACGCGCGCAGATGGTGGGCGACGCGATCAGTTTTGTGACGCGGGAGGACCACGGGCCGCTGCGGACGCTGGAGCGGTTCATCGGGCGCGGGATTGTGCGCAAGCGGGCGGAAAATTTCGACTACCATGCGCCGCCGCAGGCAGCGCCACCGGGGCACGGTGGCGGCGGGCATGGCCAGCCGCAGCATCATGGGCCGCCACTGCGGCGCTGGCAGCGACACGGCGTGCCACAACGTGATTTCCGCCCGCAAGACGGGGGTGAATCACGCGGGGCGGAGAGACCGCAGGGCGAAACGGCAGCTCAGGGCGGAGCCGGCGGACCGCAGGGAGCGCATCGGCCAAGGCAACAAGGCGGACAGCACGGGTGGTTCCGGCGGTCGTACCGACGGGGATAAATAATTCGGCCGATCAGGGTTCGATCAGAACAATGTCATGGCTGGCGAGGCGCTGGCGCAGGGCGGGAGCGCGCGCGGAGGGGGTGTCGAGGAGCGCGAGCTGCGGATGGGGCCGGGGATTTTGAAGGAAAGTTTCGAGCTGCGGGCTTTCAACGAAACAGATGGGGAGCACGGAGCCGAAGGTGAGGATGCGTCCGCTGCGGGCGAGGACGCGGCGGTCCGGATCGAGGTCGTCGAGCAGGACGATGAGCGTGCGCGCGTGCCGGGCTTGGGCGAGCCGGGTCCAGCGAGCGAAATCGTCTGGATTTTGGCCGAGGGCAGGAGTGGAGTTGGCCGCGAGCGGGGTCCAAGTCGCACCAAAGGTTTCGTCGAGAAAAGTGGCCGCGGGGCCGAAGACGTACATGACGGCGACGAGCAGGGCGAGGGCGTAGCGCCGTTCGGAGGCGGTGACGAGAAGCACGGCGAGGACAGCGGACATGGGCAAGAGCAGACGGCCATAGCCTTCGAGGCCGATGTTCCACTGGTAGCCTTTGTGAAAACCCACGCCGGCGAGCACGACAACGGCCAGGGCCGAGGCGAGCAGGAGCAGCCACGCGGGACCGGAACCAGGCAGGGCGGGCCGCGTGCGGAGATTGCGCCAGGCGAGCGGGGTCAGGGCCAAGCCCAGGACGAGGCACCAACTGCAAACACGATTCCATCCCAGCCAGTCCCATAAGAAATTAACGGGGCCGCGTTGCGCGAGGTAGGTGGGCAACTGCGGCCATTCGGCGTAGCCGAGGGAGTTCCAGCCGAGGCCGCCGGCGACGCCGAGGGCGGCGAAGAGGGGCGTGCTGGCGGTTTCGAAGCGGTCGCCGTAGCGGTCGAGGATGTAGTCGCTTTGGGGGAGGGTGGTTTTTTCGGTGTATTGAACGGCGGAGCGGTGGCCCTGGCTCCAGGTCAGAACCACGGGAACACCGAGCAGGAGGGCAAAGGCGAGGAGCATCGGCGGCAGGCGGCGCAGGCGGGGGTCGCGCAGGAAAATCCAGACGGCGGAGACGGCGAGGAGGGCGGCGGCGTCAATGAATTGGGAGTATTTGAGCAGGTAGATGGAGCCGCCGGCGAGGCCGGCGAGCGCCCAGCGCGCCAACGAGCGGTCGCTCTGGATGAGGTGATAGCAGGCGAGGAGGACGGCGAGGTTGAGCGGCAGCGCGAGCATGTCGGCAGTGAGCAGTTGCGCGGGGCTGCAACCGGCAATCCACCAGAGCAGGGCGGCGGCGAGCAGGAGGCGGCGGGCCGGGCAGTCGAGCCAGGATGAGGTGGCGGCGAAGTGCCGCAGCACGCGGGCGAGGAGAGCGACGTTGAGCAGGTAAAGGATGGGCCACAGCAAGCGGGCGGCGCCGAGCGGGGAGAGTCCGGTCAATTGGCAGACGGCGGTGAAAATCCAAGTCGGCCCCGGCGGGTACCAGGCAATGACGGCTTCCTGGAAGACCGGGCCGTCGGGACCCCAGAGGCAGGTGAGGCTCGAGTGTTGGAATTGTTTGAGGCCGTGGAGCCAGCCGTCGGCGGCGAGCAGGTTGACGGCGAGGTCGGTGCCTTCGACGAGATGGATACCCTGGGACAACTCGGCGAGGAGCAGGCCGAGGCTGGCGGCGACGAGCACGGCGACCCATTCGGGGCCGGTCTTTTGGCGGGTGCGCGCGCCGGCCCAGGCAAGAATGGCGCCGATGAGCAGGGCGAGTGCGATGGCGGTGATTTTGCCGGTGCTGTAGAGGCCGAACCAGGCGCCAGTCTTGCTCGGCAAAAAGATCCAGTGGAGGGCCCAGCCGAGAGCGAGCGCAGCTCCGCCAAAGACGGCGGCGCGGGCGAGGAAAGCCGGACGCGAGCCGCTGGGGGCGGTTTTCCTGGTTCCGATTGCCTGGTCCAGGGCCATGAAAGGAGCGGGGAGGGATTGCGGGAAACCGGGCGGAAAAGAGCAGCTCGGAATCGAACCGGCCAAGCTTGGAAGGCAAAATACGGCCAGTCAATGGATTCGTGAATTCCGGCAATGTCTCGGGGGTGCGCACGGCGCGCTTGCCATCGCCAAGGCCATTTTCGGCAATGCGGGTAACTACCGCGTGGTGGTCACCAATGCAACAGGTTCAGTTACGAGCGTGACGGTGAAATTGACGATCAGGTAATGCACTAGCCAGGGTTGCCCAAGATTAGTATTCGACGTGGATCGAGTCTCCCACGCCATCGCTCACCGTGTAGTCTTTGTGTTGATAGACCTGGTTGATAATGGCAGCCGTGTCGATGGGTTGGTCGTAATCGTGCTCGATCGGGGGCGGCGGAGGCGTGGACTCCATCGCACGCTGCACCTGTGGCGGCGCGCTACGGTACACCTGCTCAACGGTGGTGGTGACTTCCTGCGTCCCGGAAGGGGTCTCCACTTCCACCTGCGCCGGCTCGGCGGCAATCGCCTGGATCGGCGCGGGCATCGCGGCGGGTGGATCCGGAGGCTTGGTTGGTTCCGGCGCCGATTGAACCAACAAGCTGCCCGTCATGATGTTGAAGTCATCCTGACTAATCATGATTTGTGACAACCGCTGAATCTGTTCCTGCTGCATTTGTTCATTTTGAATCAAATTGCGCATGGCCAGTTGGTCGGGGGACGGCCGGTTGTGGACAAAGGAGAAAATGACGGCTCCGGTGAAAATCGCAGTCACCGCGCCCAAGAATCCTTTCCAGGTCATTTGGGCCGCATCGGCAACTTTGGGGGCCGTTTTGCGGAGCTTTTCGGCGCCATCCAGTGCGTCTTTCCACCTGGCTTCAAACCACTTCTCGGCATCACTCTTGCTCATGCCGCCGTCCATCAAATGCTTGGTGAGACCCTCTTTCGCCTGAGTTTTTGCCTCCTCCGCGGAATCGCTGCCAGTGTCTTTGAAAACATTGGCAGCGTCCTGTTTCCACTTGTCGTAAGCCGCGTCCGAATAGTTCGTGGTGAGGTTAGCGCCTTCTTTGAAGACGTTGACGATGTTCTCCACGATATGGTGAAGGGTCTTGCCTACCGCTGCTGTGCTCATGTTTTTTTTGCCCGCTTCGGAGGTATTGTCGCCCCAAGAACCGCACAAATGGGACTCGCGAAGTTTATCGCCATGCCGATGGTGTCCAACACCGAATTTGTGTCCGCCACCGTACCTGAACTTGGCACGAGAATAAAAGTAAGGATGAAGCCCAACACCAGTGGGATCACAAATCCCAAGACCGCGTAACCGAAGGAGAGCCACCGCTTCTGGCTGTGGTAAATCGCCGAGATCAACATCACCAAGCAGACGATAGCGACGAGAGGAACAAGTGCGTCCATACAACCCTTTAGTGGAGTTCGACGTGAATCTGATTTAATCCCAACTTCTTGTAAATCACATCCTTAATTGAGTTTATCAAGAAAAATTTGCGCGTCCATACGGACACCCAAGTCTTTGGAAGTCACGTTTAAAGGCCAAGTAAGGGGAATGTTGGGCAATACCGCTCTTTGGCAGAGGGTGCTGGCGCGGAGGGGTTTAGTCACCCCATGTCACCTCACGGCGCACCAAGCCACTTTTCGGAAATGGCTGCCCGGGCTGGGATCGAACCAGCGACCAAGTGATTAACAGTCACCTGCTCTACCACTGAGCTACCAGGCAAAAACCAATTATTGACAGAGACTTACAATCTGCAGTCTGCAGCCGCCAGCACATTTAAGCACCCCATTGCCAGAGCGGCCGCGGGGATAATCTGGGTGCAGATGGCAACAAACTGCCGAGAATCATCTCTCGGATACGGAAGGTACGCAATACCGACCCACCCGCCCATGCGGCAAGCGGAAATTGGCCAAATTTTTGGCGCCATCGCGATCGCGACCGAGTCGACCCGGGCTGCGGCCCCGGGGCGGGATTCTCGACGGCGCACTCCGGGGA
>JBEKZN010000071.1:7178-7784 GCA_049509815.1 Opitutales bacterium | reverse complement strand
GGAAAACGAAACTCATAATAGCCATTCGTAGCCAAGAATTCATGAATTGTTCCGGCGACCGACTGGAAACCTGAAACCCCAACCGCGAGAGCTTTGATCATTGCACCGACTTTGCGGTCTTTGTTCGTTATGACAACCCTTACGGTGTTCATTGTATTGAGGCTTTAATTCGCTACCGCATAATCCACCCCGCGGGGATTTTCCACGCGACGCGACGCGTTCAAAACCTCCAAGCCCACAAGATTCCCTTCTTTATCGTAGTCAAGAATGACGCCGGGCTTGTCCTCATCGCTTTCCGCGATGGGAGCGTCGCGAAAGAGGATGCGAAGGACGTCCACGTCGGGGCTATAGGTCACTTTCATGGCTTTTCCCAGTATTTGGCGATTTTGCTCGTACGATATACTGTCACGACCAAAGGGGGTTGTCTAGTCTCGTTGACGATGACCCGCAGCAGGTAGGGCTTCTGATTCATGGTCACCCGGGATTGATAGCACACGACCCCGCTGATTTCAGGCACGATTTGTTCAGGGGTCTCCAGCACAGCTTCCAGCACGGCCTGCGGAATCTCGCGCCGAAGCATTTCCGCCAGGGCATGGTTGGATATTT
>JBEKZN010000071.1:0-7168 GCA_049509815.1 Opitutales bacterium | reverse complement strand
CGATCTGCGAACTGGTGTAGAAAAACGTGTGGCTGGGCATCAGGAAAATCGTCTCGATCGAGTCGTCCAGATGCCGGTTCATCTGCGCCATTTGGAACTCGTACTCAAAGTCCGATACCGCCCGCAGCCCGCGGATCAGCGCCACCGCCCCGTGCCGCTTGGCGAAGTCCACCGTCAGCCCTTCCAGCCGCTCGGCCCGGGCCTGCGGGATTTTTTTCAGGTGCGGCGCGACGAGAGCCATGCGCTCCTCGATGGTGAACAGCGGGTCTTTTTCCTCGTTCGCCGCGATGGCCACCAGCACCTGGTCGAACAGCCGGCACGCCCGCCGCAGGATGTCCAGATGCCCGTAAGTCACCGGGTCGAAGGTTCCGGGGTAGATTGCCAGCTTCATGCTACGAATAGGGTGCGGTCGTAATATCGCCGTAATATGCGCAAAATTTGCAAGAAAACGACTAGCCAAATGGGCCGCGACTGGGGTAAGTTCTTCTTCTCCCACAGTGGAGGCAAGCCGATTCGCGTCGCCCCGCTCCTGCGACGCCCCGCGCCTGCCCCATCCTTTTCCCACGTGAACCTGCCCAACCTCATCACGCTCTCACGCGTGCCGATGCTCTTCATCGTCGTGGAGTTGATGTTTTCCCGTCTGCAATGGACCGACACCGCCGCCTTTGTCGTCTTCGTCATTGGCGGCATCACTGACTGGCTCGACGGTTTCCTGGCCCGCCGTTACCGCCAGGTCTCTACTTTCGGCAAGCTAATGGACGCTCTCACCGACAAGGTGCTCATCGTCGGCATCCTCATCGCCATGCTCGTGCCCATGCCCGGCAACGAGATTCCCGGCACCGGGATGCAATACCCCATCCTGCCCAGTTGGGCCGTCTTTTTCGTGATCCTGATCATGGCCCGCGAATTCCTCGTCACCGGCCTGCGCTTGGTGGCGATCAGCCAGGGTGTGGTGCTCGCGGCGGAACGCTCGGGCAAGCTCAAGACGATCCTCCAGTTTGTCAGCATCTCCGTGCTGCTGCTGACCAGCTCGCTGAATCACGATTTCATGTGCTCGGATGCAGTGGTCTCCGGCTGGAGTTTGGTCGGCATGATGCTTTTCCTCGCCTCCGCGCTGCTTGCGGCCGCTTCCGGCTTCGGCTATCTCGCCAAATACTGGGGCATGTTCACCGGCCGTGTCCAACTGCCCGCGCAAAAATAAGGATGCCCGGCGGCATGACCCTCTGAAACGCCGCCTTTCCGCTCCGACTTCGGCGTTCCCTTCCCCTTCCCATTCATGTCCACTTGGGATCACTGCCGCCGTGCGTTTGCCTGGGTCGATCACCTCGCGCCCGCGGTCGTGGTCAACATTGCCACCGTTGGCCCGGTCGGCTATTGGGGTCGTGCCCCCGGTACCAACGGCACCGTTGTCGGTCTGCTCTATGTTGCAGCGGTTTACCCCACGCTTTCGCCGCCCGGTGCGCTTCTCGTGCTTCTGCTCTCGCTCTACCTCGCAGTTGCCTTTTGTGACGCCGCTGAACAACGCCTTGGCCGCCGCGATCCGGGCTGCGTCATCCTCGACGAGGTGGTTGCCATGCCGCTGTGCTTTCCCGGCGTCCTTGGCCTCGCCTACGCCCGCGGCTGGCCCCCGTGGACGATGGCGCTTGCCGCCTTTGCGCTCTTCCGGTTTTTCGACATCCTCAAGCCGCTCGGCATCAACAACCTCCAGCGGCTGCCCGGCGGCCTCGGGGTGGTGGCCGACGACGTTGCCGCAGCCCTCGCCACCTGCCTTGTGCTCAATGCGATCGTGCGGATTGGCTAGCCGTCACTTCTTCTGTCCAACCAGAAAGCGCAGCGCGGCCACATAGCCGTCCGGCCCCAGCCCGGAAATCACCCCCACGCATGCTGCGGCCGTCAGCGACTTGTGCCGGAACTCCTCGCGTTTATAGACATTGCTCAAGTGCACCTCAACGCACGGCAGCCCGCAGCCCGCCAGCGCGTCGCGCAGCGCGACGCTCGTGTGCGTGAACGCTCCCGGGTTGAAAATCAGCCCCGCCGCGCCGGCGTCCGCCCACTTCGCAATCTGCTCGATCAGCGCGCCCTCGTGATTCGATTGGAAACACTCCACGGTCGCGCCCAGCCGCCCGGCCTCGTCGCGCACCTGCTGTTCGAGGTCGGCCAGCGTCCCGCGCCCGTAAATCTCCGGCTCGCGTTTGCCCAGCCGGTCGAGGTTGGGGCCGTGCAATAGTCCGTAGGTGGCCATGCCCGCAGGCAATCAAAGCGGGCAGCCAGTGTCGAGAAATTCCCAGGGCAGGCCGAAGCGCTTGGCGCACTCCGCGGCGAGCGCCTGCACCCCGAAAACCTCCGTCGCGTAGTGGCCGCACGCATACAAATTCAACCCCGCCTCCTGCGCGGCGTTGAACGCCGCCTGCTTCAGTTCACCCGTGATGAAAGTGTCCACCCCCGCCGCTGCCAGGTGCGCGACCGCGGAGCTTCCGCTCCCGCTCAAAATGGCGATCTTCTTCGGCCGCGTTGGCCCAAACTCCATGGCCGTCACCCCGCGCGGAAACCCCCTTTCCAACTGCGTCCGCAGCTTCGCCCGCGCCGGCCCGTGCCGCACGATCGCCGCCAACGGCGTGCCCTGGTACGGAATTTCCCAGCCGGTCACCTTCAAGCCCAGCCGTTTCGCAATCAGCGCGTTGTTGCCGATTTCCGGATGCGCGTCCAGCGGCAGATGCGCCGAGTACACCGCGCAGTCCGCGTCAAACAGGGTCTTCAGCCGCCGGTAGCGCGCGCCCTCCACCGGCTGCGCCCCGTCCCAAAACATCCCGTGGTGCACGATCAAAAAATTCACGCCGGCTTTCGCCGCCAGCGCAAACGACCCCGCCCCGGCGTCCACCGCCGCGCCGATCTTCGTCACCCGCCCCGAGTTCGCCGCCTGCAACCCATTCAGTGCGCCGGGAAAGTCCGCGATTTCGCGCACCCGCAGCCGCTGGTCGCAATGGGCCGTAAGTTTTGCGAGGATGGTCACGCGCTTCAGCCAAGGGCAAAGCCCCGCCAAACGCAAAACTTTAACCAGCCGCTGGGATAATCCTTTGCGTTGCGCGCGCCTTTGCCGTTAACTGGTTTTCCCCATGCGCGTCCTCCGCGACTGTGCCGCTTTCGTCTTCGACATGGACGGGCTGCTGCTCGACACCGAGCGGCTCTCGAGCGCCGCGCTGCACGCTGCGGCGGCCGACCTCGGGCTCACGCTCCCATCCGACATTTTTTTGGAAATGATCGGTCGCCGCGGCCCCGACATTCATCGCCGGCTTGCCGTCCGCGTCGGCGCACAAGACACGGCCGACCGTCTCATCGCCGGCGCCGAAGTTCATTATAGTGCCCTCCTTGCCCGTGGAATCCCGGTCAAGGAAGGCGCCGTCGAATTGCTCGCCTGGCTGGAAAGCCACGGCCGCCCCTGTGCCGTTGCCACCTCCACGCGCACCCCGCGCGCCGAGCAAAAGCTCGCCGCCGCCGGCCTGCGCCCGTTTTTCCGCGCCGTCATCGGTGGCGACCAGGTCGAGCACGGCAAACCCGCACCCGACGTTTACTTGCGCGCCGCCGCTGCCCTCGGCGTGGCCCCGCCAGAATGCGGTGTGTTCGAAGACTCGGAACCCGGCCTGCGTGCCGCCCATGCTGCGGGCACGCGCGTCGTGTGGATTCCCGACCTCGCGCCGGTTTCGCCCGCCGCCCAGGCGCTCGCCTTGGCCCGTGCTGATTCGTTAAGCGAGGTCCTCGCCGCCTTTCTCAACGAACCCGCCTGACACCTCCCGCCACAATGCCGCTCGCCAGCGCGGAATTTGCGCCTTAAACTTCCGCCCGACTCTCCCGTGCTTTCAACGCCATGAAAAACACCGCGGCGAAGTTCCCGGCCCTGTTCCTCGCCTTGCTGGGAACGTTCTCCAGTGGCGTCGCCCGCGCCCAGAACCAAACCGCCGCCCCGCCGCCAGCCAGCGCCTCTGCGCCCTCGCCGGATGAGGTCATCCCCGAGTTGACCGTCAACGGCAAGGTTTACCAAGACGTGCGCGTCAACGAAATCACACCGACCTCCATCGTCATTTTTTACCGCGGGGGCATCGCCTCCATCGCCCTGGCCGACCTGCCCCCCGACCTCCAGCAGCGCTTTGGCTACAACCCCGGCCAGGCCGCCGCCGAACTTGCCCGACAAAAGGCCGACGCCGATGCCCGCCGTGCCCACGAGGAGTCTTCGCCTCTTGCCGGCGAGGGCTCGCCGGATGCGGCTGACCGCATTCTCGAAAGCTTCGGCCAGCCGCCGAAAGTTTTTGAGGAAGTCAACATGCGCCCGCGCTTCGAGCTGCTTGGCATCGACGCCAAAAATCAGGGCGCCCGTCCCAGTTGTGCCGTCTTCGCGGTGGTCAGTGCCCTCGAATACCAGCAGTCCCCGCCCGACGGTCCCGCCCCGAGCCTTTCCGAAGAGTACCTGATTTGGGCGACCCTCAAGACCCTCGGCCAGGCCGGCATCCGCCTCCCCAAAACTGATGTCCCTGGCTTCGACGTCGGCTTCTCCCTCGTCGAAGTCATCCAGGCCCTTCGAGCTTACGGCATCGCCCTCGAATCAGAGCTGCCCTATCACGTCACGGCCGACAACCCCGTCATCTACGAGCCCAACGCCGACGTGATTGCCAGCGCCAAACTTCGCAGTCCGGTGAACGGCTACATCATCACCGGACGCGAGCCCGCGATGCAAATCGCCAATCTCGTCCAGGCGCTCAATCAGGGTGTCCCTGTCATCGTCGGCCTCAAGTGGCCCTCCGATGCCGCCGTCAACAATACCGGCGTGCTCGACAACCAGACGGACATGGACAAAGGCGCGCACGCGGTGGTCATCGTCGGCTACCGCACCAGCACGGGCCGCATCGAAGACGCCCAGTTTCTCTTCAAAAATTCTTACGGCGTTCAGTGGGGAGATCACGGCTACGGCATCGCCACCTACAACTACCTGATGAAGAACCTCGAAATGGCCATGTTCATGGACGTCCGCTAGCGCCGCTCACACCCGCGTCAGCCGGCAGGCGTGCGCCGAAAAGCCCGCGCCGAACGACGTCAGCCACAAATCGCCGTCGCCGTTTCCATGCACCGGGGTCGAGCGCAGATGCTCGCCGAGAGTGAACATCACCGTCGGGCTGCTCATGTTTCCGAAGCGCCGTAGCACTTCCGTGCTTTCCGCCAGCGGAAAGCGGTCGTCCAATGCGAGGCCCACTGCCTCGATGACTTTCTTCCCGCCCGCGTGGGCCAGGACCCGGCCGATGCTGCCGGCCTCTCCGTTCATCCGGTCGAACAGCGTGCGCACGGCCGCGCCCGCCCGCTCCGGCACGGTTTTGTCCAGCTTGTTGCGCAATTTTCCGCCCTTGTTTTCAAACCGCAGGCACTCGCGATCCGCCGGCAGGTGCAGCGTGTCGAAGCCCGCACACCGCAGCCGCGTCGGGCCCGCATGGCCGTTCCAAATGCTCGCCGAGGCCCCGTCCGCGAACAGGCACAGCGAAATCAGCACCCCCGGATCGTCGTCCAGATAAAACGCCGCCGAACAAACCTCCACCGCCAGGAACGCCACCCGCGCGTCCGGCCGCGCCGTCACCAGATGGCTCACGCTACGCAGCGACGGAATCGCCGCCCCGCAGCCCTGCCCGACGACGTCCTGTAGAAATGCGTCCGGCCGCACGCCCACGCGCTCGGCCACAAAGCTCGACAACCCCGGGCACAGGTAGCCCGTGCAGGTGCACACCACCAGCGCATCCAGTTCGCCGGCCTGCATGCCGGCTTCGTCCAGCGCCGCCCGCAGCGCCCGTTCGCCCAGTGCCGGTCCTTCGCGTTCGAATGCGCGATTCAACTCTTCCGCGTCCAAGTCAAAAATCCGGTCCAAATCACCCACCGCAAAATGCCGCGTCTCAATGCCGTTGTCGCGGGTCAGGATTTTTTCCAGCAACGCCCGTGAGCCGGGCCGCAGCCGTCCTGCGGCCTTCGACCGGCGCAGGATTTCCCAGCTTTCACGCTGGGTCAGGCGCTGCTCGGGCACCACGTTGGCGAGGGCATGCAGGTACATGAAAAGTGCTTAGAAATGAAGGCCGCGCGCTGGTGCCGAACGTGCCGAATACTTGATCATAGACAAAAATTCCCCGGTTGCACCCTATTTCTGCATGGGAAATCGGGCTCTTCCCATCCCGTGGGTGGCCCGATACATGAGCCCGAAAGGCAGCAGTCGCATGTCCGCCAGCGCCAGCAGCGCCGTTTTCCCGGCCGGGTGCAACAGGCACGGATGCAGCCACCGCGCCCAGCGCAGGCGCGTCCGCTGGCGCGCCACGATCTCCGCGTGCACGCGCTGCCTGGTCGCGGCCCACTCCGTTTCCCCGCGGGCATACGCCAGCAGCGGCTCCAGCGCGCCCGCCGCGTTTTCCAGCGCCAGCGCCATCCCATGCCCCGTGTATGGCGGAATCGGAGCATAATGATCGCCCAGCGAAAGCCGCTCATCATCCTGCCACGTTCGCGAAAAATCCAGGCCCGACACCGCCGCCGCGCTCTCCGGATCCGGGTCGCCCGCCGCAATCCGCGCGGCCAGCCCATGCAATCCACCTGCCTCGAGGTACGCAGCCAGCATCGCTTCCCGCGGCGCGCGCAACCCCGGCCGCACGCGAAACAGCCCGCAAACGTTCACGCGCCCGTCCTCGATCCGCGCCGTGCCTACATATCCGCCGCGTCCGAGGTGGATTTCCAAGTCCTGCCCGACGCGCAAATTCCGGCAGTGGATTTTCAGGCCCAGCCAGGGGCTGGCCGGGTCCGGCCGCCGTCCCGCCGCCCACACCTGACCGGGTGCGTTTTCCTGCACGCGCGTGTTTTCCTTCAAATTGCCTCCGGCTTTTTGGAAGTCCTCCACCAGCCGCGTCTCCAGCGCCCGCCGCGACAGCCCGTAGGCCGGCTCCGGCAGCTTCGCCGCATAGCGCAACCGCCCGCCCGCGTGCCAGCCTGTCGTGTGGTTCACCACCGCTTCCCGCAGCCTCGGCGCCAGCCCCAGCCGCGCAATCACTCCCGGGCGCAACCCGCTCAAAAACTCCCCGCACACCCGGTGGCGCGGCAACCGCCCCGCTTCGCACAACGTCACCTCCGCGCCCGCGCGCGCCAGCGCCGCTCCCAGCGC
>JBEKZN010000070.1:0-7230 GCA_049509815.1 Opitutales bacterium | reverse complement strand
ACATCTCCAACCGGCCCACGCCCCGGTCCGCCCCATTTTAACCCTTCAACTTTTTCGCCTTTTAACCCTTCCACCCCTCTACGGCGTCTCGAAATTCACCTTCGCCGCGCCCGTGTTTCCCGCCTCGTCGGTCACCTGGAACACCACGCTGTGCGGGCCGGACTTCAATCGCTCCAGCCGCAGGTCGAATGTCAACGCCGGCTTGTCGAACATCTCCCCCTCCGGCAGCGCCGGCTTGGGCTTCTCGCCGTCCAGCGTGTATTGCGCCTGTGTCAACACCCCCGCCTGGTTGCTCGCGCGGAACGTCAGCGTGTAAATCGCCGCGTCGCCCGATTGCGACTCCAGCACCACCTGCGGCGGCGTGTTCGCGATTAAAAACGGTGCGCTCACCCGCTCGGCCGTGCGGGCCTCGCCCGGCGCATTGTCCAGCTTGTCCGTCGCCAGCACCCGCACTTCATAGTAGCCGTCCGCAAATCCGCGGCTCGAAAACGAATACACCGAATCGGTCAGTTCGTCCGCCAGCGTCACCCACTTGTCGTCGCCCCCCGCGCGTAGTTGCACCGTGTAAAGCAGCGTGTCGTCGTTGGGATCGCTCGCCCGCCAGCCCACTGAAAACGCTCCGGCCTCGCCGGTGGGGCGCAATTGCGGCCGCGGCGGCGGCGGCTCCTGCACCGCGCTCGCGTCCCCGTCGAGCAACTGCCGCAAGTCCAGCGTCGGGCGCATCGACGGCATTGACACCACCTCCACCCCCACCGGCACCACCCCCACCCGATCCACCACCGGCGCCGCGTTGAAATGCTGGTAAAACACCTGCACGCTGCGCACCCCTGTCGCCGGATCGCTCAACGTCACCCGGTATTGAAAATACCGCCCCGTTGGGCTGGCAATCTGCGCATCGTCGCCGACCGCTTGCCACGCGCTCCAGGTCGAGTCCGGCTTCGGCGTGTTGCCCGCGCGCGTTTCCCACTTGGCCCCGGCCAGGAAACGGCCCGGCATCGGTGGGTTCGCCAGCGCCTCAATCGTGCCCCAGCGCGACGGCTCGTCGGAGTCGAACGCGTCGCACGTGTACGTTCCGTTCGCCGCCGGCTTCGCCCCCAGCCGGAAAATCTGCGCCGGGTTGCTCGCAAACACCAGTGTGCTGTTCGCGTCGTCCGGCGCCGGCAGCAGGGCCGACACCTCGCTGCTGTCCTGCGCCTGCTGCAGCAGCTCCCAGTCCTGCGGATTCGCCGCGCGAAACAGCCGACCCTGCTGGTCGCTGCCCACCAGCCAGTTCCCGTCCGGCAGCGGTCGAAACGCAAACACTCCCACCTTCGGCAGGCTCCACACCGTCTCCACAAATCCATTTGGCCACACCCGCTCCAATTGCGAACGCACCCCCGCCGCCTTGCTGTGCGAACTGTCGGCGCTGGCGCTCCCGTCATCGTCGTCCGAGCCGTCGTCGCTGATGGTCACCTGGTCGTCATCGTCAATCGTGATCGTCGTGGCCGACGGGGAGTTGTCACCGCTGTCGTCGCTCGAAGAACTCGGCGAAGTGGACTTGACGCTCGTGCCGCCGCTGCTTGGGACGCTTTTGTTGAAAGTGCTGAAATACACGCTGCCGTCCGGCGCCGCGTACACCCCGGTAATCTCCTCGCTGTCGGCGTCGGCCAGCACCACGGCGTTGTCCTTGCCGTCAATCCGGTACAACAAACTCTTCGGCCCCGTCCCCGCCAGCAGCCGCCCCTGCTGGTCGAACGCCAGGCACGACACGTGTGTCCGATCCGTCTCAAACAGCACTTCCGGCGGGTCGCCCAGCTTGTAGTTGGCCGGCAGGCGGTACACGCGCCCCTTCGCGCCCGTCGCCACGTACAGACGCCCCTGCGCGTCAAACGCCAGGTCCCAGATGTACGTGTCCTTCGGCTCGAAGTAAATTTCCGGCCGCCCGCCCGGCGCCAGCCGGTACACCCGCCCGTCCGGCGAGGTGCCGATGTACAAATTCCCCTGCGCGTCGAGCGCCAGCGCGCGCGTCAACACCTCCTGCGGCTGAAAAATCATCTCCGCCTTCCCGTCCGGCGTGATCTTGAAGACCTTGCCCGCATTGCCCGTGCCCACGTACAGGTTGCCCTGCTTGTCCGCCACCGCGCGCCAGATCACTGCCGCGTCCAGCTTCGCCACCGCCGTCATCGCGGGCGCCAGTTGCAGCCCTCCCTGCGCCGGCAGCGCGATGTTCTCCAGCTGCCCGTCCTCGAAATGATCGTACTCCACCTGCTCGGCGGTGTCGGTGGTCACGGCGGCCAGCGGCGTCGCCGCGGCCAGGGCCGCCAGCAGCAGCGCCGCTTTATATTTGCTTTTTGGATACATTGGAAAACTTGGGTTTGAAAAATCAGGGCTTCACTTCCACCGGCAGGGTGAAGCGCCCGTTGTACTCGCCGGGCATCGGGATGGACGTCTCCCAGATCGCCGTCTGGTCCATCGGGCTCGAGGGCGTCACGTTCTTCGGCGAGCGGTACAGCGCCTCGATGGACGGCGGCAATGCCGGCAGGTCCGCGCCGTCCACGTGCAGGCCCGGCGCCGCGCGCAGCAGCTTCACGTACAGCGCGCCGCGGCTGTGCTGCTGGCGCAGGTTGTTCACCACGTCCGCCAGGCTGGTGAAATCCCCGCGATCCTGCCCGCGTTCCAGCGCGTCGGTCGCGCTCGCGTCGCCCAGGAACAGCGTCAGCGTCTCGCCCGCCGCCGTGTCCGGAATCGGGATTTCCAGCGTGTGCTCGGTCGGCACGTTCAGGTAATTCGAAATCGTCAGCGTCACCCGCAGCGTGCCGCCCGCGCGCGCCGGCCCGCTCTCCACCCGGATGCCCTCGAGCGTGCTCGTCAGCCACGCGTCGCGCAGCCGGATGTCAAAATTCACCGAGCGCACGTGCGGAAACTCAAACGGGTTGTTCAGCAGCGTGTCGTAGAGCTGCATGAAGCCCATCGCCACCTCCGTCGCGCCGTCCAGGCCGCTGCCCACTTGTTCGAGCTTCACCGGCGGGTAGCCGTCGATGTCCAGCGTCGTCGTCACGAAAAACGTCTGCTCCTGCTGCGCCTGCAGCGTCGAGCCCAGCGACTCCATCAGCGCCATCGCCCCGATCACCGGCGTGTAATCGCGGTTCTGCCACATTTCGCCCTGAAACTCCCGCGTCTTCCCGTCCGGCGCCGTCACCTGTGCATGGAACGCCGTCATCGGCGGCTTTTGCGCGAGCGTCCCGCCGATGCCCGTCAGCCGGTCCTGCGAAATCGTCCCCACCACCGGCCCCGTGTTTGCCAGCTTGAACGACTGGTCCAGTGCGCGCACCACCGTCACCACCGACGCCGTCGCCAGCGGCATGTCCACCGGCCCGAAGCCGAACATGGGATGCCCGAACGCCAGCAGCCGGTCGCCGTCGCGCCACGTCAGCGTCCCCACTCCGCTCATTGTAAAGTCGCCCGTCATCAGCATCACCCCGATGGCGCTGCCCGCCTCCAGTTGGTCCGCGTCCGGCCCGCCGCCGGCCACCGCGCCGCCCGGCGCCTGCATCACCTCCAGCCCGCGCTTGGCAAACTCATCCTTGAACACCGCCAAGGTGCGCGCCGAAATCCCGCTCGCCAGCAACGGCGTCGGCAACGGCCGCAGCGACTCCAACGCGTCCGCGTTGCCCAACCGCTCCGAGCCCTCGGTTAGATGCCACTCGCCCACGCCCGCGGACGCTGCCACCGGCGCTTCCGCTATGCTACTCTCGCCCGCGTCGGCGGATGTTCCACCCGCGTCGGCAAAACGCGGCGGCCCGGGGCGCCCCGGCAAAGGTGTTGCCGCCGGCGCATCCAGCACCTCCATCATGTCCTGAATTGGCGTCACCCCGATCAGCGCCTGGTTCTTGGAAAATGGAAAACCGTACGCGTACGCCCCCACCAGCTTGCCATCAATGTAAACCGGGCTGCCGCTCATTCCCGCCACCGGCCCGTTTTCCATCTGCTCCGGATCCAGCGCCTCGCAAATGATGATCGACCGCCGCGGGCCCGTGAAATTCTGCATCACCCCCACCACTTCCAGTTGATAACTCTGCACCGTCGTGCCCGACACCACCGTGCGCCACTCCCCCTTCATCCCCGGCTTCACTTCGCTCAGCGGCATCGTGTCCGGTGGCAACGCCGCCGCCGCGGCCCGCGTCACCGCCGCCCATGCCATCACCAGTAATGTCGCCCGCCACAAACGATTTCGCCATCGTTTCATGTTTAAACGCAAAGAGAGTTAGATTACGGCTTCGCCCGGAAAAGACCAACCTTATTCACATCCACTCGCCGCCGACAATTGACCTGCGGGCTTGTGCCTTCACCCCCAAAGTTTATCCTGCTTTCGGACCCAAAGCGCCCACCCCGTGTCTTCCGGCCGTCGAAAATTCCTCCAACTCACGGCGGCCACCGCCGCCAGCCTCGCACTTCCGCCCCTGCGCGCAGCTAACGCTTCATCTGCGTCAGGCGTCCCGGCCCCATCCGCCAATCCCGCGGATCGCGCTTACTGGACTTCAATGCTGCAACGCATTGCCGAGCCCGTGCTCGTCAATCTCGCAGCCAATAAGCTCAAGGCCAGCATGCCCGTCGAGGCTCCCGCCAGTACCGTCGCTGATCGCGCTCGCTTCACCCACCTCGAAGCTTTTGGCCGCACCCTCGCCGGCCTCGCTCCGTGGCTGGAGCTCAACGATGCGCCTCCCGCCGAATCCGCCGCCAAAAACCGCCTCGCCGATCTCGCCCGCCGCAGCCTCGCCAACGCCACCGACCCGGCCGCTCCGGACTTCCTCAATTTCACTTACCAACCGCACGCCACCCAGCCGCTCGTTGACGCCGCCTTTCTCGCCCTCGGCCTGCTTCGCGCGCCGCGTTCGCTCTGGACTCCGCTCGACCCCGCCGTGCAGCAGCGCATTATCACCTGCCTCGAGCAAACCCGCGCCATTCCGCCCGGCCAGAACAATTGGGTTCTGTTCTCGGCCATCATCGAAGCCTTTCTCGCCAGCGTCGGAGCCAAGTGGCAGGCAGCTCCGGTTGACCGCGCCTTGCAGGACTTCGTCGCTTGGTACAAAGGCGATAGCGCGTATGGCGACGGCCCCGAGTTTCACTGGGACTATTATAACAGCTTCGTCATCCAGCCCATGCTCATCGCGGTGCTTGAGCAAATGAACAAGGTCACCAGCCAATGGACCGCCCTTTGGACACCCGTCCTCGCACGCGCCCAGCGCTATGCCGCCGTCGAGGAGCGCCTTATCGCGCCCGATGGCACCTACCCGCCCCTCGGTCGCTCGCTGACCTACCGCTGCGGCGCGTTCCAACTCCTCGCGCTCATGGCCTGGCGCGACCAGTTGCCCGAGCCGGTCAACCCCGCGCAAGTGCGCGGCGCGCTCTCCGCCGTCATCCAGCGCACCCTCGGCGCGCCCGATACCTTCGACGCCCAGGGCTGGCTCCGCATCGGCCTCGCGGGACATCAACCCGGGCTCGCCGAAAATTACATCAGCACCGGCAGCCTCTACCTTTGCACCGCCGGCTTTCTTCCCCTCGGCCTGCCCGCCAGCCATGCTTTTTGGTCCAGCCCGCCCGCGCCCTGGACCCAGGTCAAAGTCTGGTCCGGCCAGGACCTTCCCGCCGACCACGCGCTCCGGTCCTCTGCCTAGCGCCACTTCACCGCCGCCACGGAAACGGCGACGCCCCCAGGCTCACTTCCTCGCCGCGCATAAACACCGCCACCGCCGCCCACGTCAGCGCCCCGGTCACTCCCACCAGCACGGCCACGTCCAGCCACGCCGGAAAAAACGCCACGTCCGGCCCCGACCCCAGCAGCGCCTGCCGCATCAAGTCCACCGCGTACGCCACCGGATCCAAATGCGCCAGCCCGCGCAGCCACGCCGGCGCCGCCGTCAGCGGAAACATCGCTCCCGAGATGAAAAACATCGGCAGCAGCACCGCGTTGCTCATCACCGGAAAAACCGTCGTCGAGGTGAACCGCGCCGCCAGCCCCACCCCGATCGCAGAAAACGTCAGCGACGCCAGCAACATCGCCGCCAGCATTCCCACCACTTCCATAAACCCGAGGCTGACTCCCGCCAGCGGCGCGAACACCAGCAGCACCACCCCCTGCGTCATTGCCTGCAACGCCCCCGCCACCACCTTCCCCACCGCTATCGCCGGCCGCGATACCGGCGACACCAGCACCGCCTTGAAAAACCCCACCTGCCGGTCGAACACGATGTAGATCGCCGCAAATGTCGCCGTAAACATCAGCGCCAGCGCAATCACCCCGGGAAAAATGAACTTCTGGTACGCATGGCCCCCGTGCTGGAAACTCGCCCCCAGCCCCGCACCCAGCACGAACAAATACAGCAGCGGCTGAATCAAGCCCGTGGCCAGCCGCACCCGGTCCAGCCAGAATCGCTTCACGTCCAGCAGCACGATCGCCCACATGCCTTTCATCGCCAGCCTCCTTTTTGCGCGCTCGCCGGCGCTTCGCCGCCCAGGCCCCGGCCCGTCAGTTTCAGAAAAACATCCTCCAAACTCGGCGCGTGCACCTCCACCCGCTCGACCCGCACCGGCAGCTCCCGCAGCAGCACCGGCACCACCGACGCCGGATCGTTCTGCTCGAGCAAAATCTCCTGCTCCCCGTACGGCGCGTAACCCCGCCCGCTCAGCCACGCCCGCGCCTGCGTGTCATCCGCCGTCCGCAACCGGATGATGCCTCCGCCCATCCTCGCCTTCAACGCCTTCGGCGTGTCCAGCGCCACAATCTTGCCCGCCGCAATCAACGCGATGCGGTCCGCCACGTCCGCCTCCTCCATGTAGTGCGTGGCAAACACCACCGCCCGCCCCCGGTTCACCAGCCCGCGCACATGCTGCCAAAAATTCCGCCGCGCGTCCACGTCCAGCCCCAGCGTCGCCTCGTCCAAAAACAGCACCCGCGGATCCGTCACCAGCGCCCGCGCCAGCTCGATCCGCCGCCGCTGCCCGCCCGAAAGCGTCCGCGCCGGCCGGTCCGCCGCTTCCGCCAAATTCAGCTCCTTCAGCAATTCCTCCGTCCGCTTGCGCACCTCCGCCGACTTCAGCCCGTACAGCCGCCCCATCAGCCCCAAATTGTCCCGCACCGTGAGCGCCTGCTCAATCGCCGGCTCCTGAAACACAATGCCCATCGCCCGCCGCACCGTGTCGCGCTCCTTCACCACGTCGTGGCCCAGCACCCGCGCCGCTCCCGCCGTCGGC
>JBEKZN010000007.1:0-13461 GCA_049509815.1 Opitutales bacterium | reverse complement strand
ACGGCGGCGCCCGTGGCCAACGAATGGAACGCCACGGGCGGCGGTTCATGGGGCAATGCCAACAACTGGACATTTGACACCATTCCGCCGGCGAACGAGGTCGCAATCTTCTCGGTTTCAATTAACGCCACCAGCAGCATTACGTTGGATGGCAACCAGCAGGCCGCCGGAATACAATTCAGCAATGCCCAATACTCCTACTCCATTGACCAAGGGTCGGGCAGCGGCAGCTTGACGCTCAGCAACGGCGGCAGCCCGGCGGAAGTTGACGATTTGGCGGGCAGCCATTCCATCACGGCGCCGGTGATCATCACCCCTGGCGGACTGGCTTTGAATGCGACGGCCGGTTCTGGCAACGCCTTGACGATTTCCGGAAACATCAGTGAGAGCGGGGGATCGTCCGGGGTGACCAGCATTGGCACCGGCAATCTCACCTTGAGCGGATTGAATTCCTTCACCGGGCCGATGACCATTGACGCCGGAACGACTACAGTCACCGACCTGGACATTGGCGGCAACGCCAGCAGCATCGGCGCATCCTCAAACGCCGCGAGCAATCTGGTAGTCAATGGCGGCACCTTGCGCTACATCGGAGCCACAGCCAGCACCGACCGCTTGTTCACGATCAACGCCACCGCCGACATTGCCGCCTCGGGCACCGGTCCGCTGACCTTCAGCAACACTGGGTCGGTCGCGTTTGTGAATCCCGGTTCGGGCTCGCCGAGCACCTTGAGGCTTTCCGGCAACAATAGCGGTGCCAACACCTTTGCGCCGTTAATCAGCGACAATGGCCCTGAAGCGACCACGCTAGTCAAAGGTGGTTCGGGCCGGTGGGTGCTGACCAACCAGAATACCTACAGTGGCGGCACGTTCGTCACCAGCGGCACGCTGGCCATCGGCACCACGAATGCGTTGCCGACGGCGGGAACTTTGACGGTGAACGGCACCGGCACCTTTGATCTGGCAGGCAACGGCCAGACCATCGGCAGCTTGTCCGACGGCGGCGTTACCACCGGCACCGTGACCAGCTCTTCCGGCACGCCCAGCCTGACTGTGGGCGGCGGCAGTTATGCGGGCAACATCAGTGGCAGCCTCGCCCTGGCGCTTGAACCTAGCGCGACCTTAACGCTGGGTGGAAACAACACCTATACGGGCCAGACCGCGCTGACGGATGGCGACGTGCTGACGACCACGAGCAACGGCGCCCTCGGCAATGCCACTGCGGCGACTGGCGGCTTGGTGTTTAATTCCACGGCCACCGCGGCGACGGTAAACTTTACCTCGGCGAATCCGGCCATCAGTTCGATCAACGACACGGCCAGCGCCGTGGCCAACAACATTGTGCTGGGCAACACGACTAGCGGCACGGCGACAACCCTGACAATCGGCGGTGGAGATGTGCCGTCCGTGTTCAGCGGCAACATTAGCGACGGGATCGGGACCAACAGCACGGCGATTGGTAGCATCAACGTAACTGGCACCAGTACCTTGCTGCTGAGCGGCAACAATACTTACACCGGTGGCACGCACATTCTCGGTGGCACGCTTCAGGTCACTAGCGCAGCCAGCTTGGGGCTGGCGTCCGGCAATTTGGGGATTGGGAACGGCACCTTGGAGGCGGTGGATGGCTTCAGCACGGGTCGGAACTACAACCTAACCAATGCGAACAGCACGATCTTGGTGGATGCAGGACAGGCATTGACGGTGACGGGAAATGTCACCGGTACCGGCACGCTGAACTATGATGGCGGCGTCGGGAGCAACCTGACCTTTAGCGGGACCAATACTTATACCGGTGGCTCGATTGTGAACGGTGCGATGTCCATCGGTTCCACTACCGGATTGGGCACCGGCAACGTGACGCTGCTCAACGGGAGCAGCCTGACCGTGACCAATGCGGCCCAGTCGTTCGCCAATAATATCACCATTCCGTCGGGTGCGACCGACAGTCTCACCTTCTCCAGCACCGGCTCCACGTCCTTTAGCGGAATTGTCACCGGGGCTTCCTCCAGTGTCTTGAATTTCAGCACGAACAGCGGGCCCATGACCCTGAACGGCGCCGCCGGGCAGTTTGCGAATTTCAACGGCACCATCAATGTTCTCAACATCGGCGGGGCTGGCTTGCGGTTGTTTGGCCCGACCAGTTTTGCCAATGCGACACTCAATTTTGAGAACACCAATGGCGCGGACTTCTTCGTGCGTGGTTCGACGACGGTCACGATCGGCGCCTTGTCGGGCGTGGCCGGTACGGGCCTGACCAGCGCCAGCAACGACACGGGCGACACCATCTGGCAAATCGGCGGCCTGAACACGAGCACCGCTTATGCTGGTAATATCACTCAAAACTTCGGCGAGGGCAGCAGCAATTCCATCACCAAAGTGGGCACGGGCAGCCTGACCTTGAGCGGCACCGAAAATTACACCGGCGCGACGCTGGTGAGCGCGGGCAACCTGGTGGTGGACGGCAGCATGTCGAACACGACCGTAACCGTGAGCAGCGGAGCGGTGCTGGGCGGCAATGGCACGATCAGTTCCAGTGTAAGCCTTGCGGCCAGCAGCAAGATCTATCTGGGCCCGGGCATCAATGAATTGACGGTCGGCAATTTGACGTGGAATACGGATGGCGCGACCGCGGGCATGCTCTTTGTGCTGGGCAGCTCCGGTGTTTCCGATCTGTTGAACATCACGGGCAACCTGACGAAGGGCACGAATCCGGGCGGGGTCGGCCAGTTCATCTTCGATTTCCAGGACACGGGCATGTACGGCGGCGTTTATACACTGTTTGATTTCCCCACCGGCCAGGGAGGCGCGTTTGCCACCAGCGACTTTACCGCGGAGAACTTGCCTGCGGGCATGACCGGGGCGTTCACCTTCAACCCCACCGGCGTCACCGATGGGTCACTGACGTTCGCAATTAACGCGATACCGGAGCCGGCGACTTGGACGCTCCTGCTGGGCAGTGGCACGCTGCTCTACGCTCTGCGGCGCAAGCGCAAGCAGCAGGCCCGTTAATCCGTCCGTTGGCCGGGTGCCGGGCTGACGCCTGTGACCAACCGAGCGCCGCGGGAATTAGGGCAGTCTCCTGCTAGGAGGGCTCTGATCAGTTACTGCCGGTATTGCGTGGGGAATTTCGGCCGGAGGCACCGCGTCACTTTTTCCTTCGTCCCGAAGCCTCCATGCCTCATGCTCAGGGCATGAGTGCCAACGAATTGGAGGAAGGCCGCGAGCTGCGGATCGACTTTACCAAGCTTAAGAAAGTCGCGGCCTGCGGGCAGGACCTCGTGCCGGCGGTCGCCCAGGATGTGGAGACCGGCGAGGTGCTCGTTATCGGCTACGTCAACCAGCTCGCGCTTGAGACTGCGCTCAGGGAGCGTAAAGCCACTTTCTGGAGCACCAGCCGCGATGAATTGTGGATAAAGGGCAAGACCTCCGGCGATTACCTTGAACTGGTCGAGGCACGGGTGAACTGCGAGCAAAACAGCCTTCTTTACCGCGTTCGACTGGCCGGAAAGGGCTCGTGCCACACCAAAGGAAGCGACGGAAATGCCCGGCTCGGCTGCTTTTACCGGCGCATTGCCGCCGACCCGCGCAAGCTGGAATTTGTCCCTGGGCGAAAATGAGACCGTGGAAATGGCGTCGGCAACACCATCGGGAGAGCCGGAGTTATGCGCCCCACGCGGCCAAGTTAGTTCCCGAGCTGCTTGTTGATGGCGGTGAAAATGGCCTGGGACTTGGGGAGGTTGCCGCCACCCACTTCGATGGCCACGGTGGTGCAGCCGTCAATCTTGCTCGGGGTGAGATCGACGGTGACTTTTATGTCCTGGATGCCGCGAGCAATGACCTCGATTTCGCTCTTGCCGACGTTCTGACCAACGCGGAAGTAACCGAGGTTGTCAAGGGCGACGTTGGTGGCATGGAAGGTTGAGTCGAGGTCGCCTTTAATGTCGCCCTTGAGAGTGCCCCAGTTGTAGGTGGCGACGGGGCTGGCGGTGGAATCGACGGCAACGTGGGTGGCGCAGCCGGCGGCGGTCAGAACGAGCGCCAGCGGTAAAAAGCGGAGGAGGCGGCGGGAAAGCGTCATGGGCTTTTACGGGTAAAGCGAATGGGCGGATGAGTCAAGCGGCTATCGGGTGGGTGCAGGCGAACGGCAGGTGTAAAAACTGCGTGCCAAGGACGGGGGAATCGGCTAGGGTGCGGTCATGGCCGGGTTGACACAGCTCCGGCTGCCGACGGGGTGCCCCCCGGTTGGCTCACTTCATTTTTGCACACGCCATGGCCCAGACCTTGACCCGGAAGAGCAGCCATGGCGGCGTAGTGAAGCAGTTCTCGATTTTTGCCGAGAACAAGGTGGGGCGGTTGAACGATTTGCTGTCGCTGCTGGCGAGCAAGGACGTGCATGTGCTGGCGCTGTGCCTGGTGGACACGACGGACAGCACGATCATCCGGGTGGTGGTGGATTACCCGGAGGTGGCGGCGCCGTTGCTGGCGGGGAATGGTTTTGCCCACAGCCTGGTGGACGTGGTTGCCGTGGAGATCGCGACAGAGGCGAAGCTAAAGGTGGTGACGTGCGCGCTGGTGCAGGCGGAGATCAACATCCATTATATCTACCCGTTTTTGATGCGGCCAAATGGACGCACCGGGCTGGTAATGAGCCTGGAGGATCCGGACTTGGCGACGGAGGTGCTGAATCGCAACCAGGTGGCGGTGCTGTCGCAGGCGGATTTGGCGCGGTGAGGATGGTTTACTCCTCGAGGCCAAAGAGGGCGTCCGAGTAGGAGGCGATGGAGAAGGGCTGGAGATCGTCGGGTTGCTCGCCGAGTCCGACGAAGTGGATGGGGAGCTTGAGTTCGCGGTAGATGCCGACGAGGGCGCCGCCGCGGCTGGTGCCGTCAAGTTTGGTAATGACGAGGCCGGTCAGATCGAAGGCTTGATGGAAGACGCGGGCCTGCTCGATGGAGTTGGAGCCGAGGGAGCCGTCGAGCACGAGCCAACGGTGGCGGGGGGCGGCGGGGTCGTGTTTTTGGAGGACACGGCGGATTTTTTTGAGTTCCTCCATGAGGTTGTGCTTGGTGTGGAGGCGGCCGGCGGTGTCGAGGACAACAAGGTCGCGGCCGCGCCTGGCCGCAGCCTGCCAGGCGTCAAAGGCGACGGCGGCCGAATCGGCGCCGGGCTGGCTGGCGATGATTTCGATTTTGAGGCGCGTCGCCCAGACGCGGAGTTGCTCGTTGGCGGCGGCGCGGAAGGTGTCGCAGGCGCCGAGGATGACGCCGCGGCCTTCCTGCTGGTAGCGCCAGGCAAGTTTGGCGGCGGTGGTGGTTTTGCCGGAGCCGTTGACGCCGATGAGGCAGATGACTTCGGGGTGGCCGGGCGAGAAGGTGAGCTTGGGCGGCTGCTCGGCACCGGCGAGGACGCGGCGCAGAACGGCGGCACCGAGGCGGGCGGCGTCGTGGCCGCGCAGGGAGGGATCTTTTTTCCAGGCGGCCTGGATTTCAGCGAGGACTTCGGTGGCGGTTTCGACGCCGAGGTCGGCTCCGTAGAGGGCTTCTTCGAGTTGGGCGAGGCTGGCGGCGTCGAGCTGGCGGGTGAAGAGGGAGCCGACTTTGCCGAAGGCTTTGTAGAAGGTCGGGGTGGTGCGCTGGAGGCCGGCCTTGAATTTTTCAAAAAAGGAGGGCATGAGGAAAAAATTCGGCTGGTATCGTCAATCTTCCCGTTGCGCGCACGCTGCTCCAGGCTGCTACTTCTCAATGGTGCGGGAAGGGCGGTCGAGGGATTCCTTGACCTTGTCGAGGATGCCGTTGAGGAAGCGGCCGGAGTCGGGCGTGGAGTAGGTTTTGCCGAGCTCGATGGCTTCGTTGATGGTGACAACAGGCGGGATATCGCGGCGGTGGAGGAGTTCGTGGATGGCGAGGCGCAGGAGGGCGAGGTCCACGCGGGCGATACGGTTGAAGGCCCAGTTTTGGGCGAGGCGCTTGATGATGGCGTCAATTTCGTCGAGTTTGGCGAGGGTGCCGTGGATGAGTTCCTCGGCGAAGCTGTAGTATTCGCGGGGGTGTTCCTGGGTGGTAAAGAACTGGAAGAGGGTGTCGTTGAGTTCGAGGCCGCGATTGAGATCCCACATGTAAAGGAACTGCATGGCGGCGGCGCGGTTTTGGCGGCGCGGGGTGAGCTTGGGCGCGGGGGAATCGTCCGCGGGCATGGCGGCGCCGGGGACGGAGGAGTCGGCGGCGGGGACCGGCGGGTCGGGAGATTCCATGGCGTGGGAGGGGCGGCTAGTTGTTTTTGAAGAGTTGCTTGGGGTCAAAGCCGTCGTCCTCATCGTCGTCGTCCTCGTCTTCTTCGAGGTCTTCGTTTTTGTCCTCGATGGCGTCGAGGCGTTCAACCAGGCGGAGCTTGTGCCACGCCATCTGAAGGGCGGCGCGGGCGAATTCGGCGCCGCGGTCATGGGTGCCGGTGACGCGGTCGCGGGCCTGAGCGGCGGAGGCGACCGTGAGGATGCCGTTGATGACAGGGGTTTCGGACTGCATGCCTACGGAGTGGAGGGAATAGGCGGTGCCGTAGGCGAGGACATCGTGGTGGCTGGTTTCGCCGGCGATGATGACACCGAGGGCGATGAGACAGTCGAACTCGCCGGTGGCGGCGAGCATGTGGGCGGCGTAGGGGATCTCGCTGGAGCCGGGGACGCGGAGGACCTCGATGTTGCGTTCGCGCACGCCATGCTCCTTGAGCACGGCGAGAACGCGGGCGAGAAGGGCATCAACAATCTCGCCGTTGTAGCGGGCGGCGACGATGCCGATGAAATAGTCCGCGCCGTTGATTTCGACGGGTTCGGGAGGGCTTTTGCTCATGGCGGAGAGAGGAAAAAGAGAGACGGCGAAATCATCTCACAATGGGACGATTTCGATGATTTCAAGGCCGTAGCCGTCGAGGGCGACGACTTTGCGCTGGGGCGAGCCGCTCAGAAGGCGGATTTGGCGCAGGCCGAGGTCAGCGAGGATTTGAGCGCCGATGCCGTAGTCACGGATGTCCATGCTGACAGGGGCAAGCTGGGCGGGGCCGCCCGCAGGGGTGGCAAGACTCAGGCCGCCGGAGGGCTGCTCGATGTAAACGACGGCGCCGCGACCTTCGCGCGCGACGCGTTCGAGGGCGGCGGTGAGGGAGCGAAAGCCAGTGTACTGGCGGGCGCGGAAGACGTCGGCAAGGAGGTTTTCGCTTTGGACGCGGACGAGGGTGGGCGCGCCGTCGAGCGGGCCGCGGGTGAGGGCGTAATGGGTGCGTCCGTCAAGAATACTGCGGAAGATGTGGAGGTCGAAGCGGCCGAATTCGGAATCGAAAGAGGTTTGGGTGACCCGTTCGACGAGTTTTTCGCTGCGGTGCCGGTGGTGGATGAGCTGGGCGATGGAGATGAGCTTGAGGCCGAGGCGGCGCTTGGCTTCGACGAGTTCAGGGAGGCGGGCGAGGGTGCCGTCTTCGTTGAGGATTTCGCAGAGCACGCCACTGGGGTGCAGGCCGGCGAGGCCGGCGAGATCGACGGCGGCTTCGGTGTGGCCGGCCCGGCGCAGGACGCCGCCGGGCTTGGCACGCAGGGGGAAGACGTGGCCCGGCTGCACGAGCATGTCGGAGGTCGCGTCGGGGTCGGCGAGAATGCGGATGGTGGCGGCGCGGTCGTAGGCGCTGATGCCGGTGGTGATGCCGGCGGCGGCATCAACCGAGACAAAAAAGTCGGTTTTGTGGGATTCGCGGTTGTCGCTGACCATTTGGTTGATGCCGAGGCGCTTGAGCTGGTGGGCGACGGTGGGGACGCAAATGAGGCCGCGGCCATGGCGAAGCATCATGTTGACGGTTTCGGGGGTGGCCTTGGAGGCGGCCATAATGAAGTCGCCTTCGTTTTCGCGGGCTTCATCGTCGGTGACGATGACAAGGCGGCCGGCGGCAATATCGGCGATGGCCTCTTCGATGGGGTCGAAGGGGGGAGCGGGATGATCGTGATCGTGGACTGGCATGGCCGGGCCGAGAGAGCCTGACAGGTTACTGCCACGGGAGCACCGGCGTCAAGGCCGGGGGTCGCTAGCCGGACCTGCATGTGTCATGCATCAAAACATTGAAAAGCCGCTCGGCTATTGTCATTTGAGCACAATGCGTCAAAGTGACGGGCAACCATCCGCCGAAGGTGGCTGGCCAACCCCATGACCCCCTCAATTCTGCGTTCTTCATTCATTTCGATTTTGGCTTTTGCGGGACTGGTTTTCGACCGGGCGGCCCTGGCGCAAAATGTCACCGTCAACCCGGCATCTGCCGGGTCGGGGCCAAATGCCACGGCAGCGTACACGCCGGCGCCGGTGACCGGCGCTTCGAACCGGACGGAAATTGAATCAACCGGCCTGAAGCACTATGTCGTGTCCGATTACGGCGCGGTGGCCGACGGCGCGACGATGAACACGGCGGCGATCCAGAAGGCCATTGACGCGGCCGCGGCGGCGGGCGGAGGCATGGTGGAAATTCCGAAGGGGACGTTTTTGAGCGGTTCGATTTTTCTCAAAAAGGGCGTAGAGCTATATCTGGACGACGGCGCGGTGCTGAAGGGTTCGGAAAAGATCGACGACTATCCCATGCAGCAGACGCGCATCGAGGGGCATTTTCAGCAGTGGCGGCAGGCGCTGGTCAACGCGCAGAACCTGGACTGGGTACGTATCGAGGGCCCGGGGCAGCTCAACGGCAGCGGGCCGGTTTATTGGAATGCGTTTAATGAGGCGCGCCGAGCCAACCGGAGCGTCACGAATCTCGATGTGCAGCGCCCGCGGCTGATGTACATTGACCGTTGCCAGAATGTGCATATTGCAGGCCTGTCGTTGCAGGATTCCGGGTTCTGGAATCTGCATGTGTACAAAAGCCACGACGTGCTGGTTGACGGGTTGCATATCAACGCGGGACGCGGACCGAGCACGGACGGCATGGACATTGACAGTTGCCAGGACGTGACCATCCGAAATTGCCAGATTTCGTGCAATGACGACGACATCGCGCTCAAGGGCAGCAAGGGTCCGTTTGCCGACAAGGACACGGACAGCCCACCCGTGGAGAACATTCTCATCGAGAACTGCACGATCGGCGACGGCAACGGATTGCTGACTTGCGGCAGCGAGGCCACGATCATCCACAACGTCCTGGTGCGCGACTGCAACATGAACGGCCGCGCCACCATGCTGACGCTGAAATTGCGCACCGACACGCCGCAACACTATTCGAACATTACGCTGGACGGAATCAAACTCGACGGGACTGGCCGCCTCCTGAACGTCGCGCCCTGGTCGCAATTTTTCGATTTGGAAGGCCAGACGCAGTTGCCCGCGCACCGCATTGATCATGTGTTGGTCCGCAACGTGAGCGGGCAGTTTGGCTCGTTCGGCACGTTGCAGGGGAGCGTGGGGGACCAGTTGCAGGACATCACACTCGAAAATTTCGACGTCACCCTGAGAAATCCGGCTTTTCGATTGGGGCCGACGGAAAATCTGGTGCTGAATAATGTTGTGATCAATGGATCGCCTTACGCCTTGCCAACACCGGTTCCCGCAGCGCCCTTGCGTAAGATTCCGTCAGCGCCGTCAGGTGCAGCGACCTCTGCCACTGCCACGACTCCGCCGAATTCCTGAAGTCGCGCGAATGGGAGGGATGCCGGGTCCGCGGGCTGGTGGTTAGTTGCGTGCGGCGCAGTGCTGACGCAGGAACTGAAGGGCCTGGCCGTGGATTTGGCAGATGCGGGCTTCGGTAACGCCAAAGACGGCGGCGATTTCGGCGAGGCGCAAGCCGTCAAAATAATAAAGGGAAACGACTTTGCGGTGGCGTTCGGGGAGAAGCTTGAGTTTCTGAAGCAGGGCGGCGATGGTTTCGGAGTGTTCGAGGGAATCGGGGGCGGAAGGGGTATCTTCATCGGGAAGGGCGTCGTGGAGGTTGATGGGGCGGCCGGAACCGTGGTCGAGCGGCATGTCAAGAGGGACAAGGCGCACGGGGCGGACACGCTGTTGGAGGCGGTTGAAGTCTGCTTGATTCAGGCCAAGCTGGCTGCGGGTTTCCTCGGGGGTGGGGGCGCGGCCCAGACGTTGCTCCAGAGAGTCGGTGGCTTCGCGCAATTGGCGCGCTTGCTGGCGGGCGGCGCGGGGCATCCAGTCAAGGCGGCGGAGTTCGTCGAGGATGGCACCGCGGATGCGCATGGCGGCGTAGGCGGCAAAGGTGTTGGTTTGGGCGAGGTTGAAGCGGCGCACGGCGGCGATCAGGCCGGTGAGGCCGACGCTGTGCAATTCGTCGAGATCGGCGCAGGCGGGGAGGTAGCGCTGCATTTGGGAGACGACCGCGCGGATCTGGGGGTAGTGCTTTTCAAGCAGGCCGCGCTGCTCGGTAGTGAGGCGGGTGCAGGCGGCGGGTGCGAGTGCGGAATCGTCGGTGGAAGAGTTGACAGCGTGTTTCATAATTGCAGAACAGGGAGAGGAATCGGTTGAGGGCAGCGTTATGGGCAGCGCAATGCAGGTTTAGTGGTGATGCACGCAGTAATACCACGGGCCGTGCCAATTGGGTAAGCATTTTTACAAGATGTTTCTGAGTAACGACTTAAAAATTTTATTTTTGAGGCCAATAGAATCAGGACGCTCTCCGAAAAGCGTTTGTCACCTATAAGCATTGCAAATGCAATGTCATCGAAGGCAAAACGTGCTCTTGGCTAGGGACAACTCTAGCCAGCGGGCGCTAGGATTGTTTACGGAATTGCGTATTCTGTGATACGAGCTGGGGGCTCAACCGTCAGCGCCATTCGTGGCGGGGATAGCGGCCACGGAGGTCTTTTTTGACTTGTTCGTAGGAGTTGGCCCAGAAGGCGGCGAGATCCTGGGTGATTTGGACGGGGCGGCCGTTGGGAGCGAGGATTTCAAGGGTGAGAGGGAAGCGGCCGGCAAGGATGCGGAGCTTTTTGGGGTCGAAGTCGTAGAGGTCTTGGAGCTTGGTGGAGAGGATGCACTGGCCGTCGGCGGTGTAGCGGAGGTTGACGGGGTGGCGGCGGCGGGGGAGTTCGAGGGCGGGTGGGGCGAGAGAGTCGAGGGCGAGTTGCTGTTCGGCGGAGAGCCAGCCGCGGATGGCGGGCCAGACGGGGCGTTCGCGCAGTTCGCGGGCGGAGGTGGCACCGAGGGCGATTTCTTCGAGGAGGGCGCGGCGTCCTTCGGCGTCCACGGGATGAATGCCGAGCTCAGGGGCGTGGCGGGCGAGGAAATTGACACGGGCGAGGTAGGCGTCCACGGATTCGTCCCAGTTTTTTAGCTCGATGCGGCTGGCGAGGACTTCGGCGGCGAGGAGGCGGGCGGCTTCGTCTGGCGAGGGATCGGGGGTGTCGCGGGTTTCGAGGACAAGGTCGCGGAAGCGTCGGGTGAGGCGGCGGACGACGCGTTTTTGGGCGGAGTCATAAACGGTCTCGGAGGTTTCGGAGAAATCAGAGGGGAAGAGCTCGCGCAGCCAGGGCTCCTCGATTTTGGTAGCGAGGGTGAGCAGGACAGTGACTTCGCCGCGAACCTGGGTTTCCTCGACATCGGCAGCAACGAGAAGGCGGGCGTGGCGCACGGCACTTTGGCGGCGGAGTTCGCCGCGGCGATTATGGACAAGGCGGCAGCGGAGGGTGCCGAGGTCTTCGCGCAGGGCAAGCTGGTCGCTGAAGCCAATGAGGAGGCAGCGACGCAAAGCGTCTTCATCGAGCGGCCGTGGCGTGGTGTCGAGGTGCTGAGCATCGGCAAGGCGGAGGAATTGCTGGGCAAGTTCGCCGGCTTGGCGGGCGGCGAGGCCATGCAGTCCCCAGCGGCGGCACCAGTCGGGGTCGAAGTCCTGCTCGCGGCCTTTTTCCCAGAGGCGCAGGAGGTGGAAGAAATCGGAGTCGGCGTCGCCGAGCATTGCGGTGCGCTCCTCTTCGCGGCGGGAGTCGGAAAGCGGGAGCAGAAGGTTGCGGCCCTGGGTGAAGGCGGCGACAAGGGCGATGGCGGACAGGCCGCCGAGATCGTGGGCGGCGAGGAACATGCGGGCATAGCGCGGGTGGATGGGGAAGGCGGCCATGCGGCGGCCGAGGGGGGTGGGCGCGCCGGATTCGTCAAGGGCGCCGAGGTCGCGCAGGAGGGTGCGGGCGCGGGCCCGGGCGGCGGGGGGCGGGGATTCGAGCCAGTTCAGCGTATCCAAATTATGGATACCGCCGGCGGCCAGGGCGAGGACGCTTTCAGCGAGGTCCACGCGCTGGATTTCCGGGGTGTCGCGCGGAGGGCGGTGGGCGTGCTCGCGTTCGCCCCAGAGGCGCAGGACGTGGCCGGGGGCGGTGCGGCCGGCGCGGCCGGCGCGCTGGTCGGCGGAAGACTGGGAGATGTTTTCAATGAGGAGGGTGTCGATGCCGCGGCGCGGGTCGTAGCGGGCGATGCGCGCGAGGCCGGCGTCGATGACGAGGCGCACGCCGTCGATGGTGAGAGAGGTTTCGGCGACGTTGGTGGAAACGATGACTTTGCGGCGGCCCGGCGGGGCGGGGGTGACGGCCCGGTCCTGTTCGGCGGGGGGCAGTTCACCGTGGAGGGGGAGCAGCAGGCAGTCGCGAGCAAGGGGGAGATTGGCCAGGGCGGCAAGGGTGCGGTGGATTTCGAAAGCGCCGGGCATGAAAATGAGGCAATCGCCCTCGGAGTGGGATTCGAGCAGGCGCTCGGCGTGCCAGGCGGCCTGCTCCCAGACCGAACAGTCAGCGACGGCGCGGGCGTTGGCCGAGTATTCGACAGTGATTGGAAACATCCGTCCTTCACAGGTGAGTATTTCGCACGGCTGGAGCCAGGTCGCGAGGCCGGCAGTGTCGAGCGTGGCGGACATGACGACGAGCAACAGGTCGGGGCGGACGGTTTCCTGGGCCCGGCGAGCGAGGGCGAGGGAGAGGTCGCCGGTAAGATGGCGCTCGTGGAATTCGTCGAACACGATGGCGGCGACGCCAGGCAACGCGGGGTCAGTGAGGAGCTGGCGCAAGAGGATGCCTTCGGTGACGAAGCGGATGCGGGTGCGAGCGGAGACGACGCGATCGAAACGGATGTGGAAGCCGACTTCGCCGCCGAGCGGTGAGCGGCGTTCCTCGGCGACACGCTTGGCGAGCAGGCGGGCAGCGAGCCGCCGGGGCTGGAGCACGACGACTTCACCGTCGGGGACAAGACCCTCGTCCACAAGCATTTGGGGGATTTGAGTGGACTTGCCGGAGCCCGTCGGCGCCTGAATAACAAGGCGGCGCACGCGTGCCGCAGCGGCAACGAGGCCGGGGCGGAGTTGCTGGATAGGCAGGGCAACGGGGTCCATTGGGTTGAAACTCAGGGAATTAGGGATGGTTTGCACCCAGGGGAAGCCTAATTGACACCTAGGGCGAGAGAAGACTGGCGAAACGTTTGCAAAAATGCGAAAAAGGTGCTTCTTGGGATGGATGGA
>JBEKZN010000069.1:0-7256 GCA_049509815.1 Opitutales bacterium | reverse complement strand
CAGCGACTCCAGCACCCCGCACGCAAACCCCCGCGCCCCGTCCAGCCCCGCCTTGAACGCCGGATCCGTGGACACACTCGGAAAACGCACATAGTCGCTCAGCAGCTTCACCGGATCAAGAGCATCAGTCATGTTATCGTCACACACTGGAAAAAAATCCCCCCGATGCAAAACGTAAAATGCGTCCCAGCCAAAAAACTTTCCGCCCCTCCGTGTGATCCGCTGCCGCCAGCCTTACTCCCCTTCCAGCAACTCCCGCAACGCCACAAACCGCTCGTACACCGTCGCCCGCGCATCCATGAACTCGCACGAAACCTCGCCGTCGCGCAAATACCGGTAAATGATTCGAAATCGTCCCACCCGCAGCCGGTAAAATCCCTCCTACTCGTCCGTCAACGCCAGCGCGTCACCCTCCCGCCCAGCCGCCAACTCCCGCAACGCTGCCTTCACCGCCCGCCGCTGCGCCGGATGCAGCCGCCGCATCTGCTCCTGCATCTGGTCCGCTACTTTCATTCGCCCGCCAGCGCCTCCAGCGAACGATACTTCACCTTGCCCGCACGCAGCCGGCGCCACTGCTGCTGAAACCCCGGATTCGCCAGCAGTTCCATCGTTTCCAGCAGCGCTTCCCATTTCTCCCGCGAAACAACATACACCACCGCCTCGTCGTGCTTGGTCACGGTCGCCACCCCGCGGCGCTGCGCCGCGCGCACCAGCGCCGGAAACTGGCTCTGTCCCTTCGAGATCGAATACGTAGTTTTCACGTCAAAAATACTATTCCTCTCCATCCCCGGAGTCAAGTCGTCGCCCTCAATGCTTGAAATGCCGCACCCCAGTGAACACCATCGCCACTCCCGCCGCGTCCGCCGCCGCGATCACCTCCGCATCCCGCACCGAGCCCCCCGGCTGCACCGCCGCCGTCGCCCCCGCCTGCGCCGCCGCCACCAACCCGTCCGGAAAGGGGAAAAATGCGTCCGACGCCACCGCCGACCCCTTCAGCGACAACCCCGCCTCCCCCGCCTTCCACACCGCAATCCGCGACGAATCCACCCGCGACATCTGCCCCGCCCCGATCCCCAGCGTCCGCTCCGCCGCCGCATATACAATCGCGTTCGACTTCACGTGCCGCACCACCCTCCAGCCGAACTTCAGCGCGTCCCACTCCGCCTCCGTCGGTGCCCGCTTCGTCACCACCTTCCAATTCGCCGCGCTCACCGGCTTGTGATCGCGGTCCTGCGCCAGCACCCCGCCCACCACCGTGCGGATCTCCTGCAGCGTCTCCGCGCCCAGTCCCCGGTCCTTCGTCGTCATCAGCCGCAAATTCTTCTTCTTCGCAAACAACCACCGCGCCGCCTCGCTGAACCCCGGCGCGATGATCACTTCGCTGAAAATCTCGCTGATCGCCCGCGCCACGTCCTCGTCAATCGTCCGATTCGCCACGATGATCCCCCCGAACGGCGCCTGCCGGTCCGTCGCGAACGCCTGCTCCCACGCCTCCGCCAGCGTTGGCGCGCTCGCCACCCCGCACGGATTCGTGTGCTTCAAAATCGCCACCGTCGCCTTCTCAAACTCCCCGATCAGGTACGTCGCCGCCGTGATGTCCAAAATATTGTTGTACGACAGCTCCTTGCCCTGCAGTTGCTCAAAACACTCGCCAAATTTCCCGTACAGCGCCGCCCGTTGGTGCGGATTCTCTCCGTACCGCAAATTCTGCGCCTTCGGCAGCGACACCGTCAGCGTCTCCGGAAAACCCGCGATCGCATCCAAATCCGGCCCGCCCTCCGCCTGCGCCGTCAAATATTTCGCAATCGCCCCGTCGTACGCCGCCGTCCGTTGAAAAACCTTGCGTGCCAGCTCTTGGCGCAATTCCCCCAGCTTCGCCGCATCATCCAACGCCGCCAGTACCCTTCCGTAGTCCCCCGGATCGCACACCACCGTCACCGCCGCGTGGTTCTTCGCCGCGCTGCGCAGCATCGACGGCCCGCCGATGTCGATGTTCTCGATCGCCGCCGCAAACGAACACTCCGGCTTCGCCACCGTCTCCTCAAACGGGTACAAATTCACCACCACCAGATCAATCAGCCCGATCCCATGCGCCGCCGCCAGCGCCAGATCCTCCGGATGGTCCCGCCGCGCCAGCAAACCCCCGTGCACTTTCGGATGCAGCGTCTTCACCCGCCCGTCCATCATCTCCGGAAAACCCGTGTACTCGCTCACGTCCATCACCGGCAATCCAGTTTCCCGCAGCAGCCGCGCCGTCCCGCCTGTGGACAATAATTGGTAGCCGTGCTTTGCCGCCAGCACGCGCGCAAAATCCGCCAGCCCGCGTTTGTCGCTCACCGACAATAATGCCCGCTTTTCCGATTGCTCTGCCATAGGCCCGCCAGTGTCCCATCCCCGCGCCGGACGGCAAGGCGGAAATAAATCCTTCACCCCGCGCTCTCATAACTGAATCCTTCACCCCAATATTGCATTGTCGCCTCCCATGTATATGTTCCGACTATGAATATTCCCTCCTCCACCCGCCTCTTCTTCTTTGCCGCCACCCTCCTCGCGCTTGCTCCTTCGGGCTTCGCCGTCAACCAACCGGCCTACGAAACCTCCCCCGCCACCGACCCTGTCTGCACCTATAAACTCCCGTATTCGCTGAGCGAACCAATCCTTTACACCCTCTCCCTCACCTTCCCTTCCTCCGCCTACGTCGCCTACGCCGAGAATCATAGCGTTTCCGGCCAAAACCTTCACCTGGTGGTCCGTTACATCCAGGAGTCCGGCATCCATCTGCCGGTCCTCACCACCCGAACTGTCTATTTCATGGTTTACCCACCGCACCTCCCCGCCACGTTCACGGTCACGGTCAACGGCCTCACCCTCGGTCCGCCCGCCAGTATAAAACTCAAGTGACCACTGCCGCCCGCTTCTTCGCCGCAGCCTTTGCGGCTGCTGCCCTCCTCGCGCTCCCGCTCCCGGCGCCCGCGCAAAACGCAGACATTGTCGTCCGCGGTCCCGGCCCCTACTCCTCCGGCAACTGCACCTCCTCCTTCCCCAATCCGCCCTCCGATTTCATCAATTACACCCTCACCCTCACCTTCCCCACCACCGGCTACACCCTCAGCCTCCTCGGCACTACCCTCAATCACAGCACCGTCAACATCCGCGTCCGCTACACCCTCGCCCCCGGCCCCGTCGGCGACATCGTCACCTACCACTCCGTCAAATTCAGCCAGATCGCCCCCCGCTTCCCCGCTTTCTTCATCGTCACCGCCAACGGCAAACTTCTCGGCCCTCCCAAAAAAATCACCCTGGTCTCCACTCCCGTCACCCCTGGCTGAGTAGAACGAATAATCTTGGCGCTTGCTACTTCCCCGCGCCGGACGCCGTTACCGGCTGCGTTCCGCCCGCACTGCTCACTGTCCCCGGCGCATTCACGCTCACATATTTCGTCGCCGCCGCCGGCACCGCCTGGCCCTTGGCCGACAACAGCGGCGTGAACGGGCTGCTCGGAAACGCCTTCAGCCCCGACACAATGGACGCCGCCACGATGTCCGCGCCCGTCGGATTCGTGTGATTGTGATCCAAATAATTCGCCATCACTTTTTCCCGCCCCATCGCTTCGTATTTGTCCGCCAGCAGGTTCGTCAAATCCAGCACGGGAAGGTTCAGCTCCTGGCCGATCTCCTCCGTCCACTGCGTGTATTTCCCGTTCGCCGTGCCGCGCTCGATTTTGTCCTCCGCTGGATTGTAATTCGGCTGCTGGCTCTGGATCGTCGCGTCGCGGAACTTCGCGTTCGGGTTGCTCCAGATGTCCCGCGTCGTCACCGTCAGCAAATAAACGCGCGCGCCCTTCGCCTCCGCGTCCGTGGCCATTTTCGACATGTACCACCCATACGTGTGCACCGTCTCCACCTTGCCGCTGGCCGTCGTAATCTCCACCGTTGCGTTGCCCACGCCGGGAACTGAACCGCGATCCGTCGGCCCCCTCGGCGGCCCGCCGTCATTGATGCCGAAAACCAGCAGCATATAATCTCCGGATTTGATCTGCGGCAGCACCTTGGGCCAGTCCAAATTGTAATACGTCCGGCTCGACTGCCCCGCATGCGCCACGTTGCTAACCGTAACTTTCGCCGGATCAAAATACGCCGCTATCGCCGTCCCCCAGCCCTCCGCGCCTCTGGCGTTGTTTTTCGCCGTCGAATCCCCGCACACAAAAATTGTCGGCGTCGCTGGCGCCGCTGCTGCCGAAGCCGCCGAAGCGGCCGCCGCCGGCTGAGCCTGCACCTGGACAAAACTTGCGCATAGTATCGCCGCGCTCAAATACTTTAGCCAGTGCTTCCGTATGGAAAAAATGATCACGATTTGGGTTGGTTGGGGTTGATGACTACCAACCCACTTTAAGCCCCACCGCCTCCTGAAAAACAACCCTGAAATTGCCGCCGCCTCTGCTCCACCCGCGGTACTCCTCCTTCGCCGACAATCTCCTTGAATCCGCTCCCCCTGCGTGGGATGCTTTCCGTTATAATCCCACTCATGAGCCGCTGTCAGCAGTTCTTCCGCCTCGCTGCCCTGCTGGCCTTGCTCTCCGGCGTGTTTCCTCTTTTGGGCGCCCCGACTTCGGGAGTCGCCCCCGTGCTCCAGCCCGTTGCCGCCGGCTACAACGCCCTCCTCGGTCAGCGCTTTCAATTCTCCGTCACTGTGGTCATAGGCACCACCCCTCTCCATTATCAATGGCTGAACGACGGCAAAACCATCGCCGGCGCCAATTCCGCGAAATACCAGATCGCCAAGGTCTCGCCCGCATCCGCCGGCAACTACTCCGTCACCGTCAAAAACGCCTACGGCTCGGCTACCGCCTACTTTGGTTACCTCGCCGTGCATGGCCCGCCAGTCGTAATCACCCAACCCCAGGCCACGCCGGCTCTCATTGGCTACGGCGCTCTCCTCGGCGTCGTCGCCGATAACTCCACCACCACTTTCCAATGGATCCACAATGGCCAACCCGTCCCTAATTCAAATACCAACGTGATGTACCTCGGCAATGTCTCCACCGCCGACGCCGGAACTTACTCCGTTGTTCTCTCCAATCCCTGGGGCAATACCACCTCCAAGACCGTCGCCCTCACCGTGAAGCCGGACCCCCACCCCGGCACCGAAGTGCCCGGCGTGGACGGATGTCTCATCGAGAATTACAAAGTTAAAAATGGCGTGCCTGTCACCTCCGGCATCGTCGAGGTCAGCTACTACCCGCAAGTCGCCAGCGTCAATTTGCTCGGCGTCCAGACCATTGGCGGCGTCGTGAACATCAAGCTCGCCTCCCACGGCCCCTATCTCCCGTACCCGTACATCGGCTATTACGATATTCCCTTCAGCGTCTCAGGCAATGTCTCGGGTTCGTATATCGTGACCGTCGATGGCCGTCTGCTCGGCCCTCCTTTCGAAGGCTTATTGGATTAGGGGAACCCTTACCTGCCTCCCTCTGATCGCCAACTGCCCGCCTCGCCTGCTATCCTTCGCGGGCCTCCGGCGCTTCCGCCCGTGCCGTGTCCCCCAGCCTCCGATCGTGCACCCCCGCGTCCTTGATGTGCTGCTGCGACGCCGGCTCCAGGTGGATCAACACCTCAAACACCTCCGGATGCCGTTTCAAAATCGCCAGCTTCACCCCCCGCGCAATCTCGTGCCCCTCCTCCACGGTCAGCTTCGGGTTCACCTGCAAATGCAAATCCACCTCGTAAACATCCCCCACTCGCCGCGCCCGAAAATCATGGTACGCCAGCGCCCCCGGCACCGCCAAAATGTGCTCCCGCAAATCATTGATGATCCCCTCCTCCGGCGCCGTGTCCAATAAATCCGCGCACGCCTGTCGGAAAATCCTCCCGCCCTGCGCCGCCAAATACCCGCCCAGCGCCAGCCCCACCGCCTTGTCCAAAAACGCCCACGACGGCCCGCCAATGTGCGCCACCGCGATGGCCACCACCGCCAGCAGCGACGCCAGCGCATCCGCCCGGTGGTCCAGCGCCCCCGCCGCCAGCACCCGCGACTTCAGCACCCGCGCCTTCCACGACACATACCGGTACAACGCCTCCTTCACCGTCAGTGCCATCAACGCCACCACCAGCGCCGCCCACCCCGGCACCACCGACGCGCTCATCATTAACGCCCGCGCCGAAGTCCACATCAGCAACGCGCAAAAAATCAGCACCATCCCCGCGATGAACAAACACGCCAGGCTCACATACCGATGGTGCCCGTACGGATGATCCGCGTCGCCCGGCTTCGCCGCCAGCTTGAAACCCACCAGCCCCGCCACGTCGCTCGTCAAATCCACCAAGCTATGCACACCGTCCGCGATCAAAGCCTGCGAATGCGCCGCATACCCCACCGAAGTCTTCGCCACCGCCAGCACCACGTTCACCACCAGGCTCACGCGTGTCACCGCCACCCCCTCGAGGTAAGGCGGGGGCACCGGCGGCGGTACATCGGCGGAACTCATCGCCCCATCTCAAATCCCCCCGCCCTCCCTGGCGACGGAAAAAAACACCGAAAAACCCGTTTTCAATTTTAACTTTCTTCGTTCTTCACTATTCATGCCCCCTTCTTCCATTTTGCATTTTTAATTTTAAATTTTGAATTTACTTCTCCCCCCACACCCCCAGCTCCACCAGCGCCTTCGTCGCCGCGCCCTCCCAATCCTTGTTCGCCTTCGGATTCGCCGGACTCGGATGCGGAATTCGCCCCAGCGCCACCCCATGCCCCTGCAACGCCTGCCGCGCCCGCCCCTCCGCAAACACCCCCACCCCGATCACCCACTCCGCCCGCGTTGCCGCCACCACCCGCCGCAAATGCGTGTCGCACGCCGCAAACAGCGCCTCCCCCGCGTCCCCCTTGAACTTGTCCGGCGTCAAATTCCGCCCATCCTCGTTCATGAACAGCAGCGGACAGTAGTTCACCACAAAATGCTCCCGGAAAAATTTTCCCGCCGTCCCAAACCGCTTCGCAAACAAACCCCACAACCGCCGCCCGCTCACCTCGGATCGCTTGCACCCAAACCCCAGCACCGGCCGCTTCGGATGCTCCCGCGCCGGCTTGCCCACCGACGTCTCCACCCCCACCCAGTCCCGCACCGCCTTCACCTCCCCAAACGGCACCCCCGTCTGCGCCATCCCAAACGGACCCGGATTCATCCCCAAAAAAATCACCCGCTTCTCGCCCCCGCCGTGCTTGCGCAAATACATCTCGTGCGCGGCCCATGCGTACTCCAGCGG
>JBEKZN010000068.1:0-7284 GCA_049509815.1 Opitutales bacterium | reverse complement strand
CTACAAGCTCGTCCAAGAGCTAGGCGCCGGGGGCTGCGGCGTCGTCTTCATGGCCGAGCAGTCCGAGCCGCTGCGCCGCCGCGTCGCGTTGAAAATCATCCGCCTCGGCATGGACACCGCCGAAGTCATCGCCCGCTTCCAAATCGAGCGCCAGGCCCTCGCGCTCATGGACCATCCCAACATCGCCAAAGTGCTCGACGCCGGCGCCACCCCGGCGGGCCGGCTGTTTTTCGTCATGGAACTGGTCAACGGCCCCAAAATCACCGACTACTGCGACCAGCACAAACTCACTGTTGAGGACCGCCTGCGCCTCTTCCTTCTCGTCTGCCAGGCCCTCCAGCACGCCCACCAAAAAGGCATCATCCACCGCGACATCAAGCCCTCCAACATCCTCGTCTCCACTCAGGATGGCCGGCCCGTTCCCAAAGTCATTGACTTCGGCATCGCCAAGGCCACCGGCGGCCGTCTCACCGACCAGACGCTCTTCACCGCCTACGAACAGTTCTTCGGCACTCCCGCCTACATGAGCCCCGAGCAGGCCGGCCTCGGCGGCCTCGACATCGACACCCGCAGCGACATCTACAGTCTCGGCGTGCTCCTTTACGAATTGCTGGCCGGCGAAACCCCGCTCGACGCCAACAGCCTCTCCCATTCGGAAATGGACGAGGTGCGCCGCCAAATCCGTGACGTCGAGCCGCCGCGCCCGTCCGTCCGCCTTGCCAGCCTCGACCGCGCCGCCCTCGCCGCCATTGCCCAAAAGCGCCAGACTCCGCCCGCCCGCCTTGTCGCCAGTCTGCGTGGCGACCTCGACTGGATGGTAATGAAGTGCCTCGAGAAAGACCGCCAGCGCCGCTACGACAACGTCGGCGCTCTCGCCACCGACATCCAGCGCCATCTCCAGAACGAGCCCGTCTCCGCCGGTCCGCCCTCAGCTTTTTATCTGCTGGGCAAATTCGCCCGTCGCCACCGCGCCGTCCTCGCGACCGCTTCCCTCTTCGCGGGCCTGCTGCTCGGCGCCACCGCCGTCAGCCTCTGGCTCGCCCACCAAGCTGAGCTGCAGAAACAGGTGGCCGATGAGCAGCGCCAGGCCGCTCAAGTGCAAAAACAGGAGGCGGACAAACAACGCCAGATCGCCGAACAGCAGCGCCGCGCCGTCCAGCTCGCGTATAACCAAATGGACGTCACCGCCGCCCTCAATCAGTTGAACCTCGACGATCCGAACGAAGCTGTGGCTTACGTGTGCCGCGCCCTGCGCACCGTGCCCGACAACCGCGCCGCCGCGTCCCTGCTCTATTCGCTCCTCAGTGAGCAGTCCTGGCTGCTGCCCTCGGCGTTCTTCACCAGCACCAACATCACCTACGACCTGAATGTCGCCACCGGCCATCTCGCCGCCGAGGAGGGCAATGATTCCGTGCGCGTCTTCGACCTCAACAAACAGCAATTGCCCGTCACCATCACCACGCCCGGCCTCGTGGGAAAAATCGCTTTCAGCGCCGATGGGCGGCGTCTGCTCACCATCGAAAACGCCAACCCCCGCGCCCCGGGCGGCCGCGGGCCGGGCGGACCCCCCGAGGCACCCGACGCAGAGGGCGGGCAACCCCCGCCGCCACCCGGGCCGCCAGCGGAACCGGAGGCAAATACCGGCACGCCACCACCTCTGCCGCCTCGCGAAAATCGCGGAGCGCGCGGCCGTGGCGGATTTGGCCGCGGCTTTGGACGCGGCGTTGCCGGCCCCGTGCGCGTGTGGGATGCCGCCACCGGACACCAAATCTCACCCACTGGCGCTTTTCCCGCCGTCGTCTCGCACGCGCTATTGAACGCCGACGGCTTGAAAATCCTCACCGTCGCCGGCGCCAATGTCACCCTCTGGGACACTGCCACCGGGCAGGCCATCGGGCCGACCATCGTCGCGCCCGCCCGAGTCAGTGCCATTTTCTGGACTGCGGATGGATCCAAAATCGTCCTGGCTGCGCGCGACAACACCCCGGGTAGCCCACGCGATTACGTCGGCGTCTGGGACGCCGCCACCGGCCAGCCCATTTCCGCGCCAATTCGCGCCGACGCCACCGTCAACGCCGTCGCCCTCAGCCCTGATGGCGCGGCGTTTGCCGCCGCGCTCAATGACGGCACCGCTCGTTTATGGAACACCGCCACCGGCGAGCCGCTTGGCGAGCCAATGCACCACGAAGCCCCGGTGCTCACCGTCGCGTTCAGCGCCGACGGCCATCGCCTCGTCACCGGCTCCGACGACGACACCGCGCGCGTGTGGTCCGCCGACGTGCGCGACGCAGGCCAACCACTCTCCGCACCCTTGCGCGGCGACAGCGCAATTGACCAGGCTATTTTCCGCCCGGACTACGGCAACGTGATCGCGTCCGCGGCCACCGGCTCCATCCAGCAATGGGATTTCCCCGCCAATAACGTCAGCGCCGCGCCCAACCCTTACGGTAGCATTCTCTCGCCCGCGGCGTTCAGCGCCGATGGCCGCCGCATGATCGCCCTGCTCCCTGACGGCTCCCTGCAAGTCTGGGACACTGTGACCTTGCAACCCATTTCCGCACGGCTGCATCGCGAAGGCTCGCGCGCCTTCGCACCGCAAACCCTCGCCCGGCTCAGCCCCGACGGCCTGTTCATCGCCGTCGCCACGGACAACCGCACCGTTCGCGTCTGGAACCTCGCCACCAGCCAGCCGCTCTCCACGCCGATTCAACTCGACAGCCGCGTGCGCCTTTTCGCCTTCAGCGACGACGGCAAACGCCTCGTCACCGCCGACGACAACAACACCGTGCGCGTTTGGGACACCGCCACCGGCCAGTCCGTGACCGCCCCGCTCAGCCATCCTGCGCGAATTTTGGCCGTCGCCTTCAGCGCCGACGGCCAATCTGTTCTCACCGCCGCCGCCGACCACTCTGTGCGTCTGTGGGACATCGCCACGGGCGAGTCCGTCTCCTCTTCCGTGCACCTCGACAATTCACTGAGTGCCGCAGCCTTCAGCCCCGACGGCCAGTGGCTCCTCGCCGCGGACGGCCCCACCGCGCGCGTCTGGAATCTTGCCGATGGACAACCCGTTTCCGCGCCCATGCCGGCCGGCGCGCCCATCGCCACGGCCTTTTTCAGCCCCGACGGCCAGCGCGCGCTCACCACCTCCATTGACGGCACCAGCCGTCTCTGGGACGCCGCCACGGGCGCGCCCACCTCTGCGCCCATTCGCGAAGGCCGTCCCTTCCCCGGCGGCGGTCCCAACGGCACCGGCAATCCCTTCAACCTCGGCACCGAGCGGCCGAACCTGCCGTCGCCCGCGTGGGATGCCACGCTGCTGCTTTGGGCCGCGCCCGCGCAACCCGTGCCGAGCGTGATTCTAGACCTCGCGGAAACTCTCGCGCAGTGCCGCATTGATGCCACGGGCGCACCCGCCTATGAACGCGGCCAGCCCCTTGAAACCCTCCGCAGTGAGGTGGACGACGCCGGCAAAAACTCCGCCGAAGCCACCAATCCCTTCGTGGCCTGGGCCCGCAACGCGTTGGGCTCCGATGCAAATGCACCGGCGACGACGCCGTTGTTTGTAAAGTGAAGGAACTGACATGGATCTGCCGGCGCGACGAAACCGGCACCCGCCAAACAAAAGAGGGACAGCCTTGCGGCCGTCCCTCTTTGAAAACCGAATCGCTTCGATTTGAAAACTACTTCGTCGCCTCGTCGAGGATGTCGCCCAGGCTGGTGAGCTCCTGCTCGCCCTTGAGCCGGTCGAACGCGGCCACTTCCGCCGCCAGTTGCGAGGCGTCGTAGGAAGCCGCCTTGATCGACAGCCCGATGCGACGCTCCGCGTGGTCCACCTTGATCACGCGCGCCGTCACTTCCTGGCCCACCTTGAGCACGTCCTTGATCTTCTCCACGTGCTCCTCGCCGATTTGCGAGATGTGCACCAGCCCGTCGATGTCGTTCTGCAATTCCACAAACGCGCCGTAGTTCGTGAGCTTGGAGACCTTGCCCTTGACCACGTCGCCGATGCGGAAGTAGCGGTCGATCTCCTCCCACGGGTCCTGCGTCGTTTGCTTCATGCCCAGCGAAATGCGCTGCTGGTCGGTGTCCACGTCGAGGACGATCGCGTCCACTTCGTCGCCTTTCTTCAGAACTTCCGAGGGGTGGTTGATCTTGCGCGTCCAGCTCATGTCGGACACGTGCACCATGCCGTCGATGCCTTCCTCCAGCTCGATGAACGCGCCGTAGTTGGTGAGGTTGCGCACCTTGCCGTGCACACGCGCCCCCACCGGGTAGTTGTGCCGCACCATGCTCCACGGGTTCACCTCGAGCTGGCGCACGCCCAGCGAAATTTTCTGCTCGTCCTTGTTGATGGCGAGCACCACCGCGTCCAGCTCCTGGCCGACTTTCAGCACTTCGCCGGGCTTGGAAATGCGCTTCGTCCACGAAAGCTCGGTGACGTGCACCAGGCCCTCGACGCCCTGCTCCAACTCCACGAACGCCCCGTAAGGCACCAGATTGACAACCTTGCCGTGGATCTTGCTGCCCACCGGGAACTTCGCCTCGATGCCGTCCCACGGGTTCGCCGTGGTCTGCTTCAAGCCCAGCGACACGCGCTCGCGGTCGCGGTCCACCTCGATGATCATCACGTTCAATTCCTCGCCGACCTTCACCATCTCGCTCGGGTGCGAAACGCGGCCCCAGCTCATGTCGGTGATGTGCAGCAGCCCGTCCAGGCCGTCCAAATCGATGAACGCGCCGTAATCGGTGATGTTCTTCACCACGCCGCGGCGCATCGTGCCCGGCTTCACCTCGTTCAGCAAGGTGCGCCGCTTCGACTGGCGCTGCTCCTCGATCAGCTCGCGGCGCGACACCACGATGTTGCGCCGGTCCAGGTTGATCTTGAGAATTTTAAAGTCGTAGGTCTGGCCCAGGTACTGGTCCAGGTTCTTCGGCGGCTGCACGTCGATCTGCGACGCCGGCAGGAACGCGTCCACGCCGATGCCCACAATCAAACCTCCCTTCACCTTCCCCTTCACGCGCCCGGACACAATCGTGCCCTCCTGGCATTTCGTGAGGATGTGCTCCCAGTTCTTTTTCTGCTCCGCCTTGTCGTGTGACAGGACCGGATTGCCGTCCTTGTCCTCGAGTTTTTCCAGAAAGACGTCGATCTGCGCGCCAATTTGCAGCGCGCCGACATCGAGAAATTCCGCGTGGGGGATGCTGCCTTCGGCCTTGCCGCCGATGTCCACGATGACTTCGTTCGGCCTGATTTCGGTGACGGTACCTTTGACTATGGTGCCGGGTTTTAGCGTTTCGAATTTGCTCTCCGCGAGCAATTGTTCCATGACTGAGCTCATAACGTAAATCCCCGGGCGCAACCGGTCATGTCCGGCCCGGGGGGTTGATGGTTGGGTTGTTGGTTAAGGAGTGGACTGCCTTGCCCTTGCGGCAACAGAGACCGACCGGGGCCTCTGACAAGACAGGGAAGGTAGATCGTGCCGAAACACCCGACACCCTGCAAGCGGAAAATGCAATTCGCGCCATTAGCCGTTTTACAAAAATTCTTCGCCACCAACGTAAAACAATTGCCAAGCGCCCGGTCCGCTGGTTGAATGGTGGCTTATTTTTGTGCGGCTGTGACCATTCCGGGTGCTCAAACCCGAGGGTCGCGCCGCCCACCGCTGATGCCCGCCCGTCCCCCGAAGCGCATCTACCGCGCCGCCGCGCTGGAAGCCTGGTTCCAGCGCCTGACTGCGCCTTGGGAGGAGGACTTCTCCCCCGCCGCGCTTGAAAAGGGCCGTGAATGGTACCGCGACGGCTGTGTCCGCGAGCTCGAACTGAGCGAAACCGACGCCATCATCCACGCCCGGGCCGGCGAACAGGAATCCTACGTCGTCCTTGAATGGCCCGACGGCCAGCTCCATGTCCGCGCCTCCGCCGCCGGCGCGGAGGAGGGTCAAGCCCTCGCCGTGGCCGGCCTTTACGAAATCGAGGAACTCGTTGCCGAGGAAGCGTCACCCCTGCCGCAAGACCGCCGCCAATCCCCCTCCGGCGGCAACGGCCACAGCCATTCCCCCATCCCTGTCACTCCTCCGGTCGCGCCGCCTCCTTCTGCTTCCACCCAGCCCCGCGCCGCCCGCAAACTCGCCCTCGCTCTAGGCGTCAACGATACCGGCCTGGCCTGCGAAGCCTTTTGGTCCGGCAACGGCTCCGGGGAACGCCACCCGGCGCTGGGCAAACCCGCCGAGGGTTTCGAACTCACTGCCCCCGAACGCGAAAAACTCATCCGCTTGGCCAGCCTGGCCCGGCGCGCCGGTTTCCATTTCGACAGTGCCCACGGCTGCTACCTCATGGAAGAATGGGACCGCGCTCCCGCCTTTCTCCAGCAGGAATTGAAAAACTGGCAGACACACTTCACCGTCGAAGTGGACTCAGCCGTGCGCGCCCTCACCCGCGGCCTGCGCGAAACCGAGCTGACTGGCCGCGCCGTCCCCAAGGGTCGTGGACGCCTCGCCTTTCACTGGGACCTGCGCGTCGGCGACGAATGGCTCACCCCCGAAGAGGCCCGCCGCCTCCTGCGCCGTGGAGCCGGCACCAGCTTCCTGCCCGGTCGCGGCCTCGTCCGTCTGCCCGACGACCAGGCCGAACTCCTGGCTGACTGGCAGCGCGTCCTCGACCGTCGGCTCTCCGGTGGCCTGCCCAACTACATGCTCCTCTCGCTCTTCGCCCGCGAGACCCGCCATGTCCACGTCAGTCCCGAATTGGAGGAATGGCGCAACGCCCTGTTTAAACCCGACTGGTCGGTGGACGGCCTGCCCCCGTTCCTGCGCCCGTACCAGGCTCAGGGCGTTAAATGGCTCCGCCACCTTTGCGAATGCGGCTGCCATGGACTCCTGGCCGACGAAATGGGCCTGGGCAAAACCGTCCAAGTCCTCAGCCTGCTGGCCATCCGTCCCTCCGGCGACCGGCCCAACCTCATTGTCTGCCCCGCCAGCGTCGTCCCGGTCTGGCGCCAGGAAGTTGCCCGCTTCTTCCCCGGCTGGACGGTCGAAGTACTCAAGGCCGGCCACGATTTCGCGCATCACAAGGGCCCCGCCCTCTGGATCGCCAGCTACACCCAACTGCGCCGGCACAAGGCTATCCTCGACAAGGTCGAATTCGGCTATGCCGTGCTCGACGAAGCTCAGTTCATCAAAAACCCCGAAGCCAAAGCCACCCAGGCCTGCCTAACCCTCAAGGCCCGCCACCGCATCGCCCTCACTGGCACGCCGCTCGAAAACCGCCCCCTCGATTTGTGGACGC
>JBEKZN010000067.1:0-7302 GCA_049509815.1 Opitutales bacterium | reverse complement strand
TTGCATTTGAGCAATCGGGCAGCCAGATGATTTATTACGAACCGCAGGAAGTCGAGGAGCCCGTCTAGCCCATGACCAAAGAAGAACTGATCGCTTTCGAGGACGAAATCGCCGCCGCGTTCAACACCGGCCATGTGCGGGCGCCAGTGCACCTGTACAGCGGCAACGAGGAGCCGATGATCGAGATTTTCCGTTCGGTGCAGCCGCAGGACTGGGTGTTCTGCTCGTGGCGCAGCCATTACCAGTGCCTGCTCAAGGGGGTGCCGCGCGAGCAGGTGAAGGCGGAGATCATGGCTGGGCACTCGATATCGCTGTGCTTTCCGGAGCACCGCATCTTTTCGTCGGCGATTGTGACGGGGGTGCTGCCGATTGCGGTGGGCGTGGCGCTGGCGATCAAGCGCCAGGGGGGCTCGGAGCGGGTGCATTGCTTCATGGGCGAGATGACGGCCGAGACCGGGGTGGCGCACATTTGCATGAAGTACAGCCGCAATCACCAGCTGCCGATCCGTTTCATCATCGAGGACAACGGGAAATCCGTCTGTACGGACACCCGGGAGACTTGGGCAACCCAGCGCCTGTCATTTGAAGATAGCCATGATCCGATGATCGTGTACTATCGGTACCAAACTAAGTATCCGCACGCGGGCGCCGGCGTCCGCGTCCAATTCTGATTTGACATGAAATACGCCGAGGCGCTGAAGGCGTCCATGCATTTTCTGGCGGAGGATCCCCGCGTGCTTTTCCTCGGGCAGGCAGTGGGCGTGCCGGGCACGGCCATGTTTAACTCGTTGAAAGATATTGATTTGTCGAGGCGAGTGGAGCTGCCGGTCGAGGAAGAGATGCAGATGGGGATGTGCAACGGGCTGGCGCTGGCGGGGCTGGTGCCGGTGTGCATTTTCCCGCGCTGGAATTTCCTGCTGCTGGCGGTGAACCAGCTGGTGAACCATTTGGACAAGATCCGGGACATGTCGCACGGCGGGTACGAACCGAAGGTGATCATTCGCACGTCGATCGGCTCGGAGCGTCCGCTGCATCCGCAGCAGCAGCATGTGGGCGATTTTACCGAGGCCTTTCGGCTGATGTGCCGCAATGTCGAAGTCATCCGGCTGGAAGAGCCGGCGGAGATTTTTCCGGCCTACCAAAAGGCCCTGATGCGAACCGACGGCAAGTCCACGCTGTTGGTAGAATACGGAGACTATCACAATGAAAAGTGATGCCGCTGTGGCACCCGCGTTGCCCGTGTTGAACTGGCCGCTGATGGATAACAACATCACGCGGGGCGACCTCGACGCGATCATTGAATTTCTGCGGCCGGAGCCCGCGCCGATTTTGACGCAGTCCGTGCAGGTGCAGGCGTTCGAGGAGGAGTGGTCGCGCTGGCTGGGAGTGCGGCACAGCGTGTTTGTGAACTCCGGCTCGTCGGCGAATTTGATCACGATGTGCGCGCTGCGGGTGCTACGGGGGTCGGGCAAGATCATCGTGCCGACGCTGACGTGGGTTTCGGACATCGCCTCGGTGCTGCAGGCAGGGTTCGAGCCGGTGTTTGTGGACATTGATCCGCGCACGCTGGGGATGAACACGCGGCAGGTGGCGGCGCTGCTGGACGACGAGGTGAAGGCGGTCTTTCTTACGCATGTGCTCGGGTACAACGGGCTGGATGATTTCCTGCTGGAGACGCTGGCGCGGCGCGGTATTCCGCTAATCGAGGACGTGTGCGAATCGCACGGCGCGCGGCATGGCGCGCGGAAGCTGGGCAGCCTGGGGTATGCGTCGAATTTCTCGTTCTACTACGCGCACCACATGAGCACGATCGAGGGCGGGATGGTGTGCACGAACGACGAGGAGTTTTACGAGACGCTGCGGATGTTCCGGTCGCACGGGATGGTGCGGGAGATGAAGTCGCCCGAGCGCAAAAAGGCGGCGGCGGCGAAGTATCCGGACCTGAATCCGGACTTCATTTTCCAGTTTCCCGCCTACAACGTGCGCAGCACGGAGATCAACGCGGTGCTGGGCCGTGCGCAATTGAAGCGGCTCGACGAGAACAACGCCCGGCGGCAGCGCAATCTGGAGATTTTCCTCAAGCATCTCGATTCCCGCCGCTACCGCACGGAGTTCGCGATGGATGGGCAGTGCAATTACGCGTTCACGCTGATTTTGAACCAGCCGGACGACAAGCTGCGCGACCGGGTGCAGAACGTGTTGCGCGCGAGCAAGGTGGAGTTCCGGCGCGGGGCTTCGGGCGGGGGCAGCCAGATTCGCCAGCCGTTTGTGCGGCAGCGGTTTCCGACGCTGCGGCCGGAGGACTATCCGGAGGTGGATCATGTGCATTTTTACGGGTTTTACCTGGGGAACTACCCTTCGCTGGAGCCGGAGCGCATCCACCAGCTCTGCAGTGTGCTCAACCGGGCGTGAGGGCCGCGAAAAATAAAATTGACCCATGGGTCATCTTCGCCAGTAATCCACGGTTTTGGCCTTTTCCGGCGGTTGAGGTCGGGCTGTCTTTGCCTTCTGTCCCGCCGCCAGAATTCCACCCCCCATTGTCACTGATTTAACCGCCCCGCTGCGGAATTCCTCCGCGGCCGGCATTCGCACCGTGAGTTTTTATAAAAACAAAAAAGTATTGGTCACCGGAGGCACCGGGTTAATCGGGCAGCCGGTCGTGCAATTGCTGCTGGAGGCGGGGGCGCAGGTGCGGGTGGCGTCGCTGGACGACCCGTCGCGGGTGAACCCGGCTGCGGAGTTCATGCACGGCAATCTGATGGACGGGGTCTTTTGCACGAAGATCACGACGGGGATGGATTGCGTGTTTCATGTGGCGGGGATCAAGGGGTCGGTGGGGCTGGGGCGCGCGCGGGCGGCGAGCTTCATGGTGCCGCACCTGTTGATGAACACGCTGATGATGGAGGCGGCGCACAAGGCGGGCGTGGAGCGGTATTTGTACACGAGCAGCATCGGCGTTTACCATCCGGCGGACGTGTTTTACGAGGACAAGGCCTGGGACGGGCCGCCGCACTCGACCGACCAGTTCGCGGGCTGGGCCAAGCGGATGGGTGAGCTGCTGTGCGAGGCGTACAAGATGGAATACGGGTGGGACAAGATCGCCATCGTGCGGCCGACGAACGTGTACGGCCCGTTCGACAATTTCGACCCGAAGACGGCGATGGTCATCCCGGCGCTGATCGCGCGGGTGGCGGGCGGCGAGAACCCGCTGGTGGTCTGGGGCGACGGGTCGCCGGTGCGCGATTTCATCTACTCGCGCGACTGCGCGGAGGGGATGCTGCTGGCGCTGGAAAAAGGCGCCAACTGCACGCCGATCAACCTGGGCGGCGGACACCGGACGTCGATCCGTCAGATCGCGGAGATCATTTGCTCGTGCTTCCCGAATCCGCCGCGCCTGGAATGGGACACGACCAAGCCGCCGGGCCAGGCGATGCGGGTGATGGACATCACGCGGGCCAAGGAGATGCTCGGTTTTGCGCCCAGCACCAGCGTGGCGCAGGGCGTGCGCGAGACGGTCGAGTGGTATCTGGCCAACCGCCGCGAGAGCGAAAAGCGGTACAACGTTTTTTATTCGAAGAATTTCCTCAGCCAATAATCCACCATGTTACTCAAAGACCAACTCGTGCTGGTCACCGGCGGCGCCGGACTGATCGGCAGCACCTTGATCAACCGGCTGGCGCGCGAAGGCGCCCGCGTGCGCGCGACGCTGCGCAGCCGCAAGCCCGCGAAACTCACCCCGGGGGTGGAGTACATCACCTGCGACCTGACCAAGGCGGAGGATTGCAAGGCGGTGATGAAGGACGTGCGCTATGTGTTCCACTGCGCGGCGAACACCACCGGCGCGCTCACGACGGCGACCACGCCGATGGACCATGTCACGCCCAATGTGGTGATGAACGCGTGGCTGATGGAGGCCGCCTACCAGGCGCAGGTCGAGAAATTCGTCTGGCTGAGCAGCACCACGGGCTATCCCGACAGCGACCAGCCGGTGAAGGAGGAGCAGATGTTCGACGGCGAGCCGTACGAGAAGTACTTTTTTGTCGGCCACATGAAGCGGTTCACGGAAGTGCTGTGTCGCATGTACGGCGAGCGGTTGTCGCGCAAGATGACGACGATCGTGCTGCGCCCGAGCAACGTGTACGGGCCAGGCGACAAGTTTGAGTTCGAGCGCTCGCACGTGACCGCGGCGCTGATCCGGAAGGTGATCGAGCGGCACAGCCCGATCGAGGTGTGGGGCACAGGCAACGACGTGCGCGACTTGATTTATGTGGACGACTTTGTCGAGGCGATGCTCCTGGCCATCGAAAAGCTGAACAGCTACACCGCGCTGAACATCGCGTCCGGCACGAGCATCAGCGTCAAGGAAATCCTGAAGATTATCCTGGAGCTGGAAAACTACCAGGACGTGAAGGTGGTGTTCGACCCGAGCAAGCCGACGATGATTCCGATCCGCAAGGTGGACGTGAGCAAGGCGGAGCGGCTGATCGGCTTCAAGGCGACGACCGATTGGCGCGCGGGGATCAAAAAGACCATCGACTGGTACAAGACGGTGCGCAAAAGCTAAAACCAGCCATGCCGGACGACCGACTGTTGCCGTGGGAGGTCGTGGAGAGCCGCGAGGTTTACGCGGCGCCGCCGTGGGTGACGGTGTCGGTGCAAAAGGTGCGGCTGCCGGACGGCCGGGTGGTGCCGGATTTCCACCAGTTGGGCCTGCCGGAATATACGGTGGTGTTTGCGCAGACGCCAGAGGATCGGGTGGTGGTGATGCGGCAATTCCGGCAAGGCGTGGGGCGGGTGAGCCTGCTGCTGCCGGCGGGGCATGTGGAAAAAGGCGAGGAGCCGCTGGCGTGCGCGCAGCGCGAGCTTTTGGAGGAGAGCGGGTTCACGGCCACCGACTGGCAGTCGCTCGGGAGCTTTGTGCCCAACGCGAATTATGGCGGCGGCCGGGCGCATCTGTTCAAGTGCCGGAATGCGCGCAAGGTGGCCGAGCCGGATTCCGACGACTTGGAGGCGACGGAGATCCTGCTGCTGTCCCCGGAGGAATTGCGCGAGGCGCATCGGCGGGGCGACATCGCGGTGCTCGGGATTGCCGCGACGATTGCGTTGGCGCTGGGCTCGTGGTGACAGGAGCCGCGCCCCTTGATGGCGCCGTTGGCTGTTTGCGAAGGGCCGCGGCCTTTTTCCGGTTGCATCCCGGGCTCCGTCCGCCTAGATTAAGCGCCCCCTAATTCACACCCAACACCATGACCCGGAATGCGCCCGGAGCCGGACGGTCCGAATTTGAACCAAGGCGCACTTCGGCCCAACCCACCCATGTCCACCGTCGTAGAAATCCCCACCTTCGCAGAAAACCCCGAGGCCGCCCTGGCCTTTTATTTCGAGCACGGCTACCACATTGAGCCGAATGTCTGGTCACCCGCCGAGGTGGACGCGCTGCGGCGCGCCTCCGAGCAACTGCCATCGTGGCAGGACGGCACGTATGCGCCGGCGATGAACGCGCACCGGATCAATCCGACGTTTCTGTCCGCGTTGAAGGATCCCCGGATTGTGAAGATCATGGAGCGGCTGCTCAAGGGCCGCATCAGCGCGATTCAGACGGAATTCTTTTTCTGCCGGCCCGGCACGACCGGGTTTGCGATGCACCAGGATAATTTTTACGTCGAAGCCAAGCAGGACGCGTTCGCCTCGGCGTGGTCGCCGCTGGTGGATGTGTCGCCCTTTGGGGGCGGCTTGGTGATTTATCCCGGCACGCACCTGGAGCCGATCCTGCCGGTGGAGGACATCGAGGCGGTGGTGGAAGTGGGGCAGGACAAGAACGCGCACCGCCAGCAGGTGGTGTTGCCGAAGAAATACCAGCCGGTGGACGTGGTTTGCTCGGCGGGGTCGGTGGTGTTCATCCACGGGCACATCGTGCATTCTTCGCACAAGAACCAGTCGAACGTGTTCCGGCGGGTGTTGCTTTCCACCTACCTGCGTGCGGGCGAGAAGTTTCGCCCCGGCAACACGGCCAAAAGGACCGAACTGGACGTTTACTCGTAAGCCCGGGCGGCGGGTCCGGCGCCCGCGGCGAATGTGGCGCCGGCGCGGCGCGTTGCCTTCCTTTTCATCCCGCAGCCATGTACATCAACATCAAGCGCATTCACGACGCGAACGTTCCGTTCGATGTTTACATTGAGGCGGGGAACGACTGGACGCATTTCACGCATTTGCACCGGAAGAGCCATCTGGCGTTCCGGCTGTTGTTCAAATCGGCGACGCGGGAGATATTCCTCTACAAATCGCGGCTGCTGTATCCGCTCCCGTTCTACAACACCTTCATCGTGTTCCGGGAGATGACGCCCGCCACCGGCAGCTACCGGCAGATTTATCACGATGTCAATTCGGGCCGGACGCACTTCATGCGCGGCGTGAACGAGCAACTGGAGGGCGGGATTGTGCGCGGCACCGGGGAGTACTGGTTCGATGTGCCGAATTTCTGGCGCTTTTTCCCGGGGTTGTATTTCTGGCTGTTCAAGAAGCGGATGCGCAAGGTGGCGAAGGAGGACAACGTGATGATGCGCGAGCGCATCCTGCACGGCGTTTACAGCCGTCCGGCCTGCTCCCCGCCGGTGCCGGACACGTTCGACTTGTTGGATGACTTGACGAAGGGTGAGTATCCGAAGGCGATGGCGAGTTTTTCGGACCAATTTTTCGAAGACATTGTCAAGGGCCTGGAGCCCACCCCAACCAAAGCCTGACCCCATGCTCTCACGCATCTCCTTTGCCCTCCGGCACCGGACGCTTCGGCGTGCGGTGGTGGATCCAAGCGATGACAACCGCATCATCGTGTGCTGTTCGCACGGAGAAGTGCGGATGAAGCGGCGCTGCCCCCATCAGGGCGCGCCATTGGAGGACGCCTATTTCAAGGGGGACACCCTGATTTGCCAATGGCACGGCTGCCGGTTCAAGCTCGGCCAAAAGGACCAGCCGGATTAACCGGTTTTGGCCGGTTCACTCTGGTGGACGGACGGTTAGGGTCGGAATTTGGGGTGATGCGGGCGTGCATTTTATAGGTGCATTCGCCCTCCTAAACGTCTATTTCAGAACGTTTTTGGCCTTTTCTGCCCGGCTGGGTCAGGGATGGTCCAGAGAATATTCCATTTGCCGGTTGGCCCCTTGCGCATGAAAATCACACTTTTTATCCCCACTAAAAATGAAATAGAGGGCATGAGGCACATCATGCCGAGAATTCGCCGGGAATGGGTGGATGAAATCCTGGTGGTGGACGGCAACTCGACCGACGGCACCGTGGAATACTGCCGC
>JBEKZN010000066.1:0-7304 GCA_049509815.1 Opitutales bacterium | reverse complement strand
GAGCACTTCCCCGACATCATCCTCGCCTCCCGCACCGAGTCCAAGTGCCAGGCCATCGCTGCCCAGCTCAAACGCAAAATCCGCACCGCCGCCATCGACGCCGACAACGTCCCCGCCCTCACTAAATTCCTCGAAAAAGAAAAACCCTTCCTCGTCATCAACGTCGCCCTCCCCTACCAGGACCTCCCCATCATGGACGCCTGCCTCGCCGCCGGCATCCACTACCTCGACACCGCCAACTACGAGCCGCCCAACATCGCCAAGTTCGAGTACAAATGGCAGTGGGCCTACCAGGATCGCTTCAAAAAAGCCGGCCTCATGGCCCTCCTCGGCTCCGGCTTCGACCCCGGCGTCACCAACGTCTTCTGCGCCTACGCCCAAAAAAAGCTCTTCGACGAAATCCACCAGATTGACATCCTCGACGCCAACGCCGGCGACCACGGCCTGCCCTTCGCCACCAACTTCAACCCCGAAATCAACCTCCGCGAGGTCTCCGCGCGCGGCCGCTACTTCGAGCACGGCGAATGGGTCGAAACCGAGCCGCTCTCCTGGTCCCGCACCTTCGACTTCCCCGAAATCGGCCCAAAAAAGGCCTTCCTCCTCTACCACGAGGAACTCGAGTCCCTCGCCAAACACATCCCCGGCGTCAAGCGCCTCCGCTTCTGGATGACTTTTTCCGACAATTACATGATGCACATGCGCGCCCTCCAAAACGTCGGCATGTTGGGCATCGCCCCGGTCCATCACCAGGGCAGGGAAATCATCCCCATCCAGTTCCTCAAAACCCTCCTGCCCGATCCCGCTTCCCTCGGCCCCCGCACCAAGGGCAAGACCAACATCGGCTGCCTCGTCGAGGGTCTCTACAAAGGCAAAAAACGCCGCGTCTATATCTACAACGTCTGCGACCACCAGGAATGCTACCGCGAAGTCCAGTCCCAGGCCATCAGCTACACCACCGGCGTCCCCGCCGTCGTCGGCGCCATCATGATGGTCTCCGGCCAATGGCTCCAGCCCGGCGTCTGGAACATGGAACAACTCGACCCCGAGCCCTTCCTCGCCGAACTCAGCCCCCGCGGCCTCCCGTGGCAGGTACTCGAACTCCCCGCGGAGTAAAATCTTTTCCTGTCCTTTTTTACCGTTTCGCTGCGGCGCGGAATGGCATTTGCGGCGAAGTGTATTGCAGGTCTTTTGTGTCCATTCGTATCTTTCGATTCGTGTCCATTCGCGGATCTGTTTTTTCTTCGTGGCCATTCGTGGCCATTCGTGGATAAAATCTTCTCTTCATGTCCCAGGACCCCACGCCCCCGCTCCCGCCCGAGCGCCTCGCCGCGTTCTCCGCGCTCGACTACTCGCGCCTGCCGTCCCCGTGCTACGTCATCCACCTCGGCCGCCTCGAGGAAAATTGCCGCCTGCTCGCCGACGTCGCCCGCCGCGCCGGCTGCAAAATTCTTCTCGCGCAAAAGGGCTTCGCCTGCCCCGCCTCTTACCCGCTCATCGCCAAATACCTCCCCGGCACCACGTCCAGCGGCTTGCACGAAGCCTTGCTCGCCCACGAATTCTTCCACGGAGAAGTCCACGTTTACTGCGTCGCCTACAAGGACGCCGAGCTCGCGCACCTCACCCGCTTCGCCCACTCCCTCATCTTCAACTCCCCCGCCCAGTGGCGCCGTTTCCGCGACACCGTCCGCGCCGCCGGCCGCCCCATCCACACCGGCCTGCGCGTCAACCCCGAGTATTCCGAAGTGGATACCGACCTCTATAATCCCTGCGCTCCCGGCTCCCGCCTTGGCACCATCCGCTCCGAACTCACCGCTGCCGACCTCGACGGCCTCGACGGCCTGCACTTCCACACGCTTTGCGAGCAGGACAGCGATGCCCTCGAGCACACCGTCGCCGCCTTCGAGCAAAAATTCGGCGAATTCTTCCCCCGGCTCAAATGGGTCAACTTCGGCGGCGGCCATCACATCACCCGCCCCGGCTACGATATCGACCGCCTCGTCCGCGTCGTCCAAACCTTCCGCGAAAAACACCGCCTCGACGTTTACCTCGAGCCCGGCGAAGCCGTCGCCCTCCACACCGGCGTCCTCACCGGCACCGTCCTCGACCTGCCCAGGAACGCCATGAACCTCGCCATCCTCGACCTCTCCGCCACCGGCCACATGCCCGACGTCCTCGAAATGCCCTACCGCCCCGGAATCCTCGGCGCCGGCGCGCCCGGCCAATTCCCCCACACCTACCGCCTCGGCTGTCCCACCTGCCTCGCCGGCGACGTCATTGGCGACTACTCCTTTCCCGCCCCGCTCCAAATCGGCGACCGCGTCACCTTCCTCGACATGGCCCACTACACCATGGTCAAAACCACCACCTTCAACGGCGTCCCCCTCCCCGCCATCGCCGTCTTCGACCCCGCCGCCAATGACTTCCGCATCCTCCGCCGCTTCGGCTACGAAGACTACCGCGCCCGGCTAGGATGATACTATGTCACTTGCGCGGGCCACGCCACCCGTCGTGTCGCTCTATAAGATAAATACGCACTTGATTTGGTGCCCTTAGCATATCTATTCTGCCAATCGCTCTGCCCGCTGATCCCATGGCCTCCAAACATCGCACCGCCTTGGCCCGCCGTCTCCCGCGCTACGCCACCGCAGTTGCCGCTGCCGTCGCAGCCCCGTCCGCCCCCGGTGCCATCATTTACATCAATAGTTCCTATGCCGTTAGTTCCGCCTCTGATAATCCCTCTTCCTCAATCCCGTGGGACATCGATCTAAACGGCTATACCGATGTATTTCTTGATCACACGTTGGATAACCACGAACTTGATGCCGTCGGTGTAGGGCGTTCCAACGGCAGCGGTGATCGCCTTGATGTTTACTTTGTTCGACACAATCCCGCCGCAAATTTTCTCCGTACCACCGGACGCGCCCTGCCGCTGGGATTCACGATTGGGCCTGCCATGGCTGCCTCCGCCAAGTTTGGTTCGCTCCCCGATATCGGCTTCACCCGCGGCTATGTGGGAAATGGCCGAACCCACTTCTCCGCCACCGGCAATCTCACCATCGGCAACCAATACATCGGTTTCGAATTCGGCATCAACGGCCAGTACCACTACGGCTGGGCCAACATCACCATTTCTTCCACCGGTCAAGGCGTGACCATCAACGATTGGGCCTACAACAGCATCGCTGGCCAGTCCATTCAAGCCGGCCAAGTCCCTGAACCATCTCAGGCCGCCATCGGCTTGGGCCTCCTCGCCCTCGGCGCCGCCGGCGTCTCGGCCTACAAACGCCGCAAAATTGCCGCGCAATAGCCGTCTTCGACCCTGCCGCCAGCGACTTCGCATCCTCCGTCGCTTCGGCTACGAAGACTATCGCGCCCGCTTGGGGTAAATACTTGTCTACTCCGCCATCAGATGACGCACCTTCGGCGAGGGTTTAAGCCTGCTATCGCTGGAATTATAGTCGTTAGTTTTTTTGCGTAAAGCCGTTTCGGTTTCACCAGCCCCTAATTAGGGGAAACTTGGCGCGCGTTATGCTCGCATCACAGTGTATTTTTGACTATAAACGCTCGCGGCGAAACGATTATTTGTCATGCAGTTCATTTGCGGCGCGCATCTCAAGCACACCCTAAGCCATGGCTAAACCGAAATGCATCGCCCGCCGTGCCCTGAGCTTGCCTGCGGTGAGTTCGTCGAACCTGTCCAATGGCCCCGTGGCTTCTGCCCTTGCCCACCGACTCCCGCGCTATACCGTCGCCGCGGCCTCCGTTGCCGACCTCGCCACCATGGCCAAGCCCGCTTCCGCCGTTCTGAAAACCGCATCCTTCTCCGTGACGCCGACGAGTGGCACCATCAGTTGGGACATCACCGGCAACGGCACCACCGATTTCAACCTGGTTGCACACAATAACCCCGGCACAGCCTCCTCCATGGGTATGCCAACCATGGGCCCGATGGGTACTCCGGGGTTTACCGGCGGTCACCCGGGAATGATGCCCACCCACAAAATTTATGCCCTCATTCCCGTCGGAAAAACCGGCAACGGCTGGCTGGGCACCGCCAATAACATTATCGCTCCCCAAGCCTCGGGCGCCCTCATCGGCCCCCTCCTAGGAAACAGCCTCTTCCATCCCGGCCACAAAACCGGATCCCTAACGCAATCGAGCAATGCCATTAACGCCCTTAACAACGGCCAGCATCATCGGCTTTCGCTTCACTGAGGGTGGCAACACCTACTACGGCTGGGCCAATATCACTATCTCCACCAGCGGCGTCACCTTCAACGAATGGGGCTATAACGCCGATCCCGGTGCCGCCATCCCCGCCGGCGAAGATGCCGGGCCCGTCCCCGAACCCGCACAATCCTCCGCCGGCCTCGGCCTCCTCGCCCTCGGCGCTGCCGGCGTCTCCGCCTACAAACGCCGCCGCCAAAAGACTGCGTAGGCCCGTAAACAGCTCATCTACCGGCTGCGCAGGCTCGCATAATTAGGATGGCCTTAATCTGTGCCTATCTGTGTAATCTGTGGATTGTATTTATGCCGGTTGCAGCTCCGCCCAAAGTCCTCCATGTCGGCTGGGACGCCGCGGACTGGAAAGTCATCCGCGCCTTGATGAAGGACGGCAAAATGCCCAACGTCGCGCGCCTCCTCGCCGAGGGCGCCCACGGTAACCTCGCCACCTTGTGGCCCGTCCTTTCCCCGATGCTCTGGACCAGCATCGCCACCGGCCAGCGCCCCTACAAACACGGCATCCACGGCTTCACCGAGCCCGCGCCCGACGGCCAGTCCATCCGCCCCATCACCATCCTTTCCCGCAAGGTCAAGGCCGTCTGGAACATCCTCAACCAAAATGGCCTCCGCACCAACGTCGTCGGCTGGTGGCCCTCCAACCCCGCCGAACCCCTCAACGGCGTGATGATCTCCGACCACTACATTCGCGCCGATGTCGAGTCCGGCAAACCCTGGCCCGTCCGCCCCGGCCAGGTCCATCCCGCCCGTCTCACCGAAAACCTCCAACCGCTGCGCCTCCATCCCGCCGACCTCGGCGAGGAGCACCTCCTGCCGTTCATCCCGAATGCCGCCACCATTGACCAGAAAAAAGACCAGCGCCTCTACTCCCTCGCTAAAATCATTGCCGAGTGCACCAACATCCAGGCCGCTGTCACCTACCTCCTCCAACACGAGCCCGCCGACTACACCGCCGTCTATTTCGACGCCATTGACCACTTCGGCCACGCCTTCATGCGCTACCATCCCCCGCGCCTCAAGTGGGTCGATGAAAAAGATTTCGAAATGTACAAGGACGTCGTCGAAAGCGGCTACCGCTACCACGACCTCATGCTCGGCGTCCTCCTCGACATGGTCGGCCCCCGGTGCACCGTCATCCTCATGTCCGACCACGGTTTCCACTCGGACCACCTGCGTCCCGCCAGCCTGCCCAACGAACCGGCCGGCCCCGCCGAGGAACACCGCCGCTACGGCATCTTAGCCATTCGCGGCCCCAGAATCAAAGCCGGCGAATCCATCACCGGCGCCAGCCTCCTCGACATCGCTCCCACCGTCCTCCATCTCTTCGGCCTTCCCACCGGACGCGACATGGATGGCCGCGTCCTCGTCGAAGCCTTCACCGAGCCCCGCGAACCCGCCTTCGTCCCGACTTGGGAAAACGTTCGCGGCCCGCATCCCGATGGCCGCCATCCGCCCGAAACCGTCCTCAATGCCGGTGACAGCCGTGCCGCCCTCGACCAGCTCGTGGCCCTCGGCTACATCGAAAAACCCGCCGAAAACGCCGCCCAAGCCGTGCAGGACTGCCTCGACGAGCTCCACTACAATCTCGCCCGCAGCTATATGGACGCCGGCCTCCATATTCGCGCCGTCCCACTCTTCAAGGACCTCGTCGAACGCCATGATGACCAGCCCCGCCACGGCCTCCTCCTCATCCGCTGCCTCCTCGCCCTCGACCGCGCCCGGGAAGCCCGCGACGATTTCGAGCGCATCGTCGCCCGCAAGCGCGAGCATTCCGCTCGAGCCAAGGTGGAATTGAAAAAACTCCAGGACGAGGGCTTCAATCCCGAAAAGGAAACCGACGAAAAGAAGCAGCGCAAGATGCGGCACCGTCTCCGCCAGCTCCGCTCCAAGGCCGGCATCAACGAAGCGATGATCCATCTCATCCGTGGCACCATTCTCCAATCCACCGGTGACCAGGCCGAATCCCTCGCCGAACTCGAAAAAGCCAAAAAACTCAGCGGCCCGCGCGACCTCGGCCTTCACCTTCAACTCGGCGAAACCTACCTCGCGCTCGGCCGCCTCGAGGAAGCCGAAACCGCCTTCGGTGTCGCCGTGGATCTTGACCCCGAAAACGCCGAAGCCCGCCACGGCCTCGCCCGCGGCCATCTCCGCCGCCTCAGCGCCTACCCCGCCGCCGCCGAAGCCCTCGGCGCCGTCGAACTCCAGCCGTGTTTCCCCGCCGCCCACTTCACCCTCGGCATCGCCTTGCTGCGCCTGCGCCGTCCCAAGCTCGCCGCCGACGCCTTCAAAACCTGCCTCCGCCAAAACCCCAATCACGTCCAGGCCCACCTTCGTCTTTCCCGTCTGCTCCCACGCCTCAGCGACAAACCCGGTGGTGAGCGCCACCAGCGCCTCGCCCGCGAAGCCCGCCAGCGCGTCCGCGAACTGCGCGCCGCCCGCGGCCTTCCACCTCCTCCACCCAACCCCGCGCTCGACGACCCCAACTCCCCACATTCGCCCAAAACGATCTCTTCTCCGCCCCTTCAACCCTTTAACCCTTTAACCCTTCAACCCTCCGCAGAAATCGATCCCGCCCAAATCGTCACCATCGTCTCCGGCCTGCCGCGCTCCGGCACTTCCCTCGTCATGCAAATGCTCGCCGCCGGCGGCTTTCCTCTGCTCACCGACGGTGCCCGCGCGCCCGATTCCGCCAACCCTCGCGGCTATTTCGAGTACGAAAAAGTCAAAAGCCTCGCCCGTGACAGCTCCTGGATCGCCGAAGCCCGTGGTCGCGCTGTCAAAATCGTCGCCCCCCTGCTTCCCTTCCTGCCGCGCGAGACCCATTACCGCGTCATCTTCGTCGAACGCGACCTCGATGAGGTCCTCGCCTCCCAGACCGCCATGCTCGCCGGCCAGGGCCATGCTACCCGCGACCACGCCGCCCTCCGCCGCGCCTACCGCCAGCAATCCGCCAACGCCTTCGCCCTCCTCGCCCGCCATCCGCACATGACCCACCTCGTCGTCCACCATGCCGACATTCTCGCCGACCCCGCCGCCGCCGCCTTGCGCCTCAACACTTTCCT
>JBEKZN010000065.1:0-7981 GCA_049509815.1 Opitutales bacterium | reverse complement strand
AAACGTGGCTGCGGCCCTTGATCCTGAAACTCAGCTTGATGCAGAATTGAAGGCCTTGGAGGATTTTGAGTTTGGGAAAGAAGAATTGAAGGCCGCGATTCGTCATGATCTCGAAAATAATAAGGCAAGCGCCATTATCATCGTGGACGAACTGGACCGTTGTCATCCGCGCTTCGCCATTGAATTTCTTGAGCGCGTAAAGCACTTCTTTGCGATTCCTCGCTTGAAGTTCGTTTTTGGCATAGATCATGAACAGTTATGCAAGATTGCCAGGGGAGCCTTCGGGGCTGAATTCGACGCACACAATTATTTGAAACGCTTTTTTGATCTTCAATTCACTCTACCCATTCACACCCAGGCCAGATTGTCGCTCGACATCATTACGCATAGATTCAACGCAATTTGCCATAGCGGCGCGAGAGACATTATGGACGTGGACTCGCTGACGTCCGTAGCCGAAGTGCTTGATTCAACCAATGCAAGCATCCGAGACAAACTCTTGATAGTAAATAAACTTGCCGTTGCCTGTCGCATCAATCCTCTACTGATTCCAAGAGGCTATCTCCCAATATTCACGTTGGGCCTTTTCTTGCATTCACAGAAACCGCGAATTCTTTTTGAGATTTCAAAAACTACGTACAGATTGGACTTCTTGCATGAACTGGTCGTTTTCCTTTTGCAGAATACCCGAAACGACCAAGGTGAATTTCATAAGATCGATAGTCATTATATTCCTCTTTTTCTGGCAGTGATTCTCGACAAGCACCTTCTTGTGCCCGGTCTTGATAAAGTTAAATCTGCAACACACCGTAGAGTGATAATCTGGAAAAAAGCTCTCGAGACATTAACACCTTCGTCACAGCATATCTTTCAGCTTTTGCAGGTTGCTGCGTTGACACTCAAATAGAAATGCAGGCTTAGGTGCAGAGATTGGGCTCGGCTGTCATCTATTTGGCTAGAGCAACTAGCCTCTAGGGATTTGTGGCATTGCGCGCACAGCGCCTCTGCGCGAGACCTCTTCCTCTTTGTCTTTCTCCCCTTCGTGTCTATTCGTCCCGCCCAGGCGGGATTCGTGGCGATTCGTGGATAATTTTCTTCCTCTTCCCCCTCTGCGCCTCCGCGCCCTTTGCGCGAGCACTCTTCCTCTTTGTCTTCCTCTTCTTCGTGTCCATTCGTCCCGCCTTGGCGGAATTCGTGTCGATTCGTGGATAATTTTCTTTCTCTTCCCCCTCCTTTGCGCCTTTGCGCCCTCTGCGCGAGCCATTCTTCTCTTTTCCCCTTCGTGTCGATTCGAGGTCAAAACTCTTTTTCGCGCCCAACCGTGAACCAAAAACGCGCGCGCGCATCCTCGCGCGCGCTCCCAACGCAACCAACGCAGCCAACGCAACCAACCCACCCAACGCATCAAACCCATCAAACGCAGCCAACGCAGCCAACGCAGTGATAACACCCCTCATTTATTTCTGATAAAGTGCGCGACGTTCCACGAGAACTCCCGCACCCATGACCTCCTCTCCCACCAGCACCAACAATCTTTCGCCAACCCCCGCCGGCTCGGCCGCCGCCGGCAACGCCACGTCCACCCCTTCACGCTTCAACCCTTCAACCCTTCAACCGCCTCCCGCTTCCCGCTACCTCACCCCCGCCCGCATCCTCTTTACCCTCCGCGCCCGCTTCAACCCCATCCGCCACCTCACGCCCGATTCCCTCGCCCGCGCCCTCGAGCTCTTCCACGCCGGCTACCTCCGCTCCGCCGCCCTCCTCTGGGACGCCATGGAACGCCGCGACGACGTCCTCCAGGGCGTCGCCGCCAAACGCAAAAAAGCCGCCGCCCGTCTCCAGTGGGAAATCCTCGCCGCCGACGATTCCCCCGCCGCCGCCCGCCACCAGGCCGCCCTCCAGTTCTTCTATAACAACCTCACCGCCACCCACGCCTGCGACCCCCAGCAGCGCGGCGGCCTCGCCCTTCTCGTCAAGCAAATGCTCGACGCCCTCGGCAAAAAATACGCCGTCCACGAAATCTCCTGGCAGCGCCTCCCCAACCCCGCCCTCGCCAACCCGCCCGCTACCACCCAACCCACCTCGCCCACTATTAATAGTGACAACCCCGATCCCGCCGCCGACCCCGCCTCTTCTCCACAACCCGAAACTCCAAACTCGAAACCTGAAACTTTTTCTTCCCCAACCGAAAACCGTAAGCCGCCAACCGTAAACCGTCTTCCCCTTCCCCGCACCCTCCTCACCGCCACCTTCCGCTTCGCGCCCCTCTGGTTCTTCGAAGCCCGCACCGGCCCGCTCCGCTTCCTCACCGAAGACACCGCCGCCGAAGGCATCGACCTCGCCCCCGGCCAGTGGCTCGTCACCGTCGCCGACGGCCTGATGGAAAGCTGCTCCATCGCCTACCTCTTCAAGCACCTCCCCCTGCGCGACTGGCTCGTTTACTGCGAACGCAACGGCATGCCCGGCGTTCGCGGTGTCACCGACGCCGCTCCCGGCACCCCCGAATGGGACGCCGCCCGCGAAGCCGTCCGCGACTTCGGCGCCGAGTTCAACGCCCTCATGTCCCGCGGCACAGAAATCGACCCCATCGACCTCGCCACCCGCGGCGAGCTCCCCTACCCCGCCCTCGTCGAACGCATGGACCGCGCCATGGCCGCCCTTTGGCGCGGCGCCGACCTCGCCACCATCTCCAAAGGCGCCGGCGCCGGCGCTTCCCTCCAGGCCGACGAAACCGACCTCCTCGAGCAGGACGACGCCACCCTCGTCTCCGAAACCCTCAACGCCCAGGTGGACGCCGTCGTCCTCCGCGAACTCTTCGGCGCCGAAACCCCTCGCGCCTACTTCCGCCTACTCCCGCGCCAGGACACCGCCCGCCTCAACTACCTCAGCCTCGTCGAGCGCCTCGTCAAGCTCGGCGTCCCCGTCACCCTCGCCGGCCTCCACGAGCGCCTCGGCCTCCCTCGCGCCGCCCCCGGCGATCCCACCATTCCCAAGCTCCCCGCCACCGCCACTCCCGGCCTCTCGCCCGTCGCGTAGTTATTTTTTGGATACAAAACTTCCTCGCCCAATTCCCACTCCACAATCCGCCTCGCCATGACCACCTCCACCGACCTCTCCACCGAGCCCCTCACCCTCCCCGCCGATTCCACCCTCGCGGACGAGTCCGCCGCTGAGGGAGCACCTTTGGTGCAACACTCATCCTGTGGGCGCATCGAGCCCACAGGACTGGGCGCCGCCAACGCCCTCCCCGGCGACGACTCCCCCAACCGCTGGCTGAAGCTCGCCGACTATGGCGACTGGCCTCATCCCGCCGGCCTCCAGCGCCTCACCCACGAAGCCGCCGCCCGCATGGCCCACGGCTTCAAGTCCCTCCTCGGCCGCCTCCGCCGCCGCTTCACCGGCATCCCCATCTACATCGGCCACCCCGACGACCCAGCCTTCGCCGGCCAGCCCGGCCACAACGACACCCGCGCCTACGCCTGGGTCTCCAACCTCGAAGCCCGTCCCGACGGCCTTCACCTCCTCGCCCGCTGGAGCGAACCCGGCCGCGAACTCCTCCGCCACGCCTTCTACAAATTCCTCTCCCCCCGCTGGCAAATGCGCCCGCTCTCCCCCGGCGTTTACGAACCCACCCGCCTCATCTCCATCGGCCTCACCAACCACCCCAACATCCCCGGCGAAGCCGTCGCCAATCATTCCCACGCTCGCCCGTCCTCCACTAAACCCGAGCCGCAAAGCCCGAAATCCGCAGCCGAGCCAATCGTGCCGCTCACTTCTTCACCGGAACCGGAAGCGGAAAACCGGAAACCCGAAACTCCTCTCACCGTCTCCCTCGGCGAGCTCCTCGACGCCCTCGACCTCGATCCCTCGGCCCCGCCCACCACTCTCCTCTCCAACGCTGAGCAACTCGCCGCCGCCGCCCGCGAATCCCGCGAATCCCAGCTCGAAGCCGCCCGCTTCTACCGCCTCTGCAACGACGCCCAGGTCGAACTCCGCACGGCCAACCACCGCGCCGATGGCGAACGCTCCGCCCGCATCGAACTCGTCCTCGACCTCGCCGAACTCCGCGGCCAAATCCCCCCCGCCGAACGTTCCAGTTGGCGCGACTGCCTCCAAGGCGATTTCGACCGCACCCTCGTCGCCATCGCCAACCAGCTCCCCGCCAACCAGCGCCCCACGCTTTCCAGCAACCCCCTCACCGCGCGCCTCGCTACCCGCCGCCCTGGCGCCGCCGCCCTGGCCCATTCCGATCCCGATCGCCTCCTCGCCCTCGTCAACGAACGCATGGCCAAAACCGGCGAGGACTACTCCACCGCCTGGAGCCGCGTCAAACGCACCCGCGCCGACCTCTTCGACGCTTCCACCTTCTCCGCCTGATCCCGATTTTTCCTGAACCCATCCCAACCCAAAACACCAAATACCATGATCCGCATCCCGCCATCCCTCCAAGCCCTCGCGGTTTTGCTCTCCGGCAAAACCTCCCGCGGCCTGTTCCACCGCCGGTCCCGCCGGCCGGTCTTCGCCAACATCGCCGACGGCACCCACGCCGGCGCCATCACCGCCACGGCCAATGTCGTCTTCACCGCGAAGTATCTTCTCGCGAAGGCCGACGCCACTCCCGGCGAAGTGGACATCTGCGGCGTCAGCGACGTCCCCGTCGGCGTCGCCACCGACGAAGCCTTCGTCGGCGACATCATCGCCATCAAGCTCCTCAGCGCCGGTGCCTCGACCACCCGTATGGTCGCCTCCGGCGCCATCGCCGCCGAGTCGATGCTCTACACCGCCGCCAACGGCCAGGTGCAAACCGAACCCGCCACCGCCGGCACCTATTACCTCGTCGGCCGCTCGCTCACCGCCGCCACCGCCGCGGGCGATCGCCTCGAAGTCGAGCCCTGCCTTCCGGTGCGCATCACTGTCGTTGCCGCCTTGCGCACTGACACCGTCGCCGACCTCGCGGCCGATGTCACCGCCGCTCTCGCCACTCCCGGCATCGTGAAAATCCTCGGCTAACCTCCACCCTCAACCCAATCCCGCTCCGGCGGACTAACTCAATCCTCCCATGGAATCAGACAACCTCACCCTCCCGGCGTCGCAACAACTGCCCGCCGACACCGGCCGCAATCCACCCCAGGTGGTTTGCGCCGCCAACGAAGCGCGCTTCATCGCCGCGCATTATTCCGAGCCGCTGACGATCTTCACTGTCGGCTGGCGCGATCCCGAAAACCTCGGCAGCCTGCTCGACTTCGTCTCGCCCCCGGTTCCCGCCGGCCGCCGTTTCGAGTTCAAGCGCGCCGACAACGCCCAGGCCTTCTATTCCGAAACGGATGACGTCCGCTCCATCGGCGCTCCCTTCAAGCGCGTCGAGTACACCGGCGACTCCGTCCTCGGCAAGACCCTCAACAAGGGCCTCACCATCCGCGTTGATCACGACGAAGCCCTCGGCGACGACTGGCAGGAACGCTACGTCCAGCTCCTGCTCCAGCGCCTCCTGCGCAACGAAGTCCGCCGCGCCATCGGCGCCATCAGCGCCTCCGCCACCGTCACCAACGTCGTCTGGCCCGCCACCGGCACCGTCGCCAACCCCGATGCCGACGTGCGCAACGCCCTCATCAGCGCCGCCAACAGTTCCGGCGTCTGGCCCAACCGCGTGCTCTTCGGCGAAATCGCCTGGAGCCTGCGCGCCAACTGTTACGACGCCCAGGACACCTCCGGTTCCCGCCGCGCCGGCGGCCTCACGCCCGACCTGCTCGCGATGAAGCTGTTCCTCGACAGCCTGCGCGTCGCCGCCGTGCGTTACCAAACCAGCCCGACCGCGAAAACCGCCGCCGTCGGCAGCAACGTGTACTGCTTCTATGCCGAGCCACTGCCCGGCAAAGACGAGCCCGCCAACCTCAAGCGTTTCTTCACGCCCACCGATAGCGGCGGCCCGTTCCGCGTCTATCTCGAGGAGCACTCCAAGTACACCGACATCTCCGTCGAGCACTACTCGACCGTGATCGTCACCTCCCAACTCGGCCTCAACGCCCTCGCCGTCACCGCCTCCTAAACCACGGCGCCCGCGCGCGGGTCCCAGCCCCGCCGCGGCGCCGCCACTTTCCCGTTTCCTTCCATACCACGTTTCCACCATGCCCTGGCTCCCTCTCACTTCCGCCGACATCTTCGCCTGCCTCGTGGCCGCGCAGATTGAAACCCTGCGCAGTCGCGCCCTCGCGCCCGGGCAACCCGACCCGCTGCCCACGCTCCTGGCCGACATCACCGCCCGCGTCCGCGCCGAAGTGCGAACTTTCCGGCGCAACCGCCTCGACTGCGACCCCACCCTGCTGCCGCCCGAGCTCAAGCTCGCCGCCAGTCATCTTGCCCTCGAAGCCCTTCAGGCGCGCCTCCCCAACCTCGCCCTCACCTCCGACCAAATTCTCCTCGCGGAGAACGCCCGCAAGCTCCTCGAGCGCGTCGCCAACGGCGAAATCGCCGTCTCCAAGCCCGACCACCCCGAAGGCCCGCTCGCCGCCACCGTCTGGTACGGCCTCGAAGTCCTGCGCCGCCGGCCCCTCTCCGCCACCGGGCGCCGTCTCGCCGGCCTGTAAGCATTTTCTTCCGTATTCACTTTTCCACTACAACCATGCGCAGCACGCTCGAAACCCTCCAGGAAGCCGTCGCCCAGCAATTGCGGCAGCACCTCTGCCTGCCCGGCGCCACCGTGCTCGCCCGCCGCGCCAGCGACCTGGAAAGCCAGGTCGAAGCCGCCCTGCAGGCCGCTGTCGGCCTGAGCCTCATCGTGCTCGATCCGCTCCCGCGCCGCGTCGCCCCATCCGTGCCGGGCCCCGCCTTCCTCGAAATCGATCTTACTGTTCGCGTAATCGAAAACCTCCTCACCAACGACGCCGGCGCCGGCCTGCTCGCCGCCGCCGAACGCGCCTGCCAGGTGCTCCATCTCTGGCCTCTGCCTGAACCCTGTGGCGACGGCACTCTCCTGCTGACCGAAACCGACCCATGGACTACGCCCACCGCCGTTATCCGCGGCGCCACCGCGCTCGACCTGCATTTCCGCGCCGCCGGCTCGCTGGTGGCCTATCCCCAACGCTAACCCATTTCGCCTTTTCACTCATGTCCACCCGAGTCCATCTTCTCCGCGGTCCCGCACCCCTATGGCGATGCGCTGCCCGGCCAGAGCCTCTTTGCCGGCGACGACCAACCGCTCGTCATCCAGTCGCCCGACGGCGTGCAACTCACGCTTTCCTCCGCCGCGCTCACGCGCATGCCCGACCTGCACCTCGCCGGCGGCCGCCCAGCCTTCGGTCCCGCCGTTTTTCGCGCGCTCACGGCCGGTGGCGGCCCGCGCTCGGCGAGCAACTCGCTCTACCAGGTCACGACCGCGACCTGGCCCGCGCCGGCGTTCGACCGCACCCAGCTCGTGGCCGGACCGGTCTGTGCCAACTGGGGTGCCAGTTCGCCGTGGAATCCGCTCCAGACGGTGGACGGTTTCCACCTCGAATTTCCCCTCAAGCTCCGCGAGGAAACGCTCGACGACGTGGGCGTGGCCGACCTGAGCGTCTTGGAAGTCGGCGCGCGCGCTTTGTTCATGCCGGCCGGCCCCACCATTGATGCGCTGCTCTCGGCCGCGCGCGTGCAAGGCCACGGCGCCAACCGCGGCGCCAGCCTTTTCCCCGGCGCGGCCAATTTGGTGCTGCAAGGCGCGCCCGGCGGACCGCTCGTGACACTGAGTTCCACCGCGCTGGTGGACGACGTGCCGCTGGCTTGGAGCGCGGAGGCGCCGCGCCTCGGGCGCGTGACCCTCGCCGCTCAGCGGCCCCTCACCGCGGGCGGACCGCAGCCGCTGTTCAGCGTCGGCGTGGCCGGTTAACCGTCACCAACTTTTCTCACCATGAAAATCCTCCTTGGCATTGTCGAATTGGCGCGCGGACTCGCCCTGCGCGAATCGCCCCGCCTGTTCACCCTCGAAACGCTGCGCACCACGCAAGTG
>JBEKZN010000064.1:0-9122 GCA_049509815.1 Opitutales bacterium | reverse complement strand
CGAACGCAAAAAACTCGAGGAGCAATTCCTCCGCGCCCAGCGCCTCGAAGTCATCGGCACCCTCGCCGGCGGCCTCGCCCACGACCTCAACAACATCCTCGCCGCCATGCTCATGGCCGCCGGCCTCCTCAAGGATAAAACCACCGACCCCCGCGACCGCAACATGGTCCGAATGATCGAAATCAGCGCCCAGCGCGGCACCAGCATCATCCGCCAGCTCCTCACCTTCACCCGCGGCCTCGACTCCACCCGCGTTTGCGTCCAGTCCCGCCACCTCATCGAGGACACGGTCCAACTCATGCAAGAAACCTTTCCCCGCACCATCGCCATCCTCAACCAGGCCCCCAAAAACCTCTGGTGCGTCATCGCCGACCCCACCCAGATCCACCAAGTCCTCATGAACCTCTGCGTCAACGCCCGCGACGCCATGCCCGAAGGCGGCCAGCTCACCCTCTTCGCCCACAACCTCGTCCTTCCCACGTCCGCCAATAACCCCGACCTGTCCCTGCCCCCCGGACGCTACGTCGTCCTCGGTGTCTCCGACACCGGCGAAGGCATCACCCCCGAAATCCTCCCCCACATCTTCGACCCCTTCTTCTCCACCAAAACCCCCGACAAAGGCACCGGCCTCGGCCTCTCCTCCGTCCAGGCCATCGTCAAAAGCCACGGCGGCTGCGTCACCGTCGAAAGCACCCCCGGCCGCGGCGCCACCTTCAAAGTTTACCTCCCCGCCGCGGACCACGACCAAGCCGACTCGCCCGCCGCCGTAGCCACCGATACTGCCCCCGTCGGCCACGGCGAACTCATCCTCCTCGTTGAGGACGAAGACCTCCTCCGCGAAGCCACCCGCAACTGCCTCGAACACCACCACTACCGCGTCCTTACCGCCCCCAACGGCGAAGAAGCCATCCGCGTCTTCGTCCAGCACCACGACTCCATCCGCCTCGTCCTCACCGACCTCGTCATGCCCGTCATGAACGGCCTCGACCTCATCCGCTCTCTCCGCGTCATCACCCCCAAACTCCCCGTCATCGTCCTCTGCGGCTCCGACGATGCCCCCAAACGCGCCGAACTCGCCAAACTCGGCATCGCCGACATCCTCCTCAAACCCTGCGAACCCACCCTCCTCCTCCAAACCCTCCACCACCTCCTCCAACCCGCCACCTGACTCTCATTTCATAAAAAATATTCCCTCCTCCCATCCTGTTAATCCTGTTCATCCTGTCCAAACCTCTTCCCTGCCTCTTATTCGTGTCCATTCGCTTTCTCCTTCGCGTCCATTCGCAATCCTTCTTTTCTTCCTTTGCGCCTCTGCGCCTTTGCGCGAGATACTCTTGTCTTTATTCGTGTTTTTTCATGATCAACCTATTCTTCTTTTAAATTTCCGCCATCTGCGATTTCCCCTCTTCTTCCCCACTCCCCGCTTCACCCCTCCCCCAGCAACTCCCCCAAATCCAGCGGCTGCGTGAACATCGCCAGGCGCCCATTCGGCAGCCGCGGCCACTCCTCCCTCGGCCGGTCCCAATAAAGCTCCACCCCGTTCTCATCCGGGTCCCGCAAGTACAGCGCCTCGCTCACCCCGTGGTCCGCCGCCCCGTCCAGTAAAATCCCCGCCTGCTGCAGCCGCCGCAACGCATCCGCCAGCGTCTTCCGGTCCGGATACCGGATCGCCACATGAAAAAGCCCTGTGCACCCCGCCGGCGGCGGACTCCCGCCCCGGCTCTCCCACGTGTTCAACCCGATATGATGATGATAACCACCCGCGCTCACAAACGCCGCCTCATTCCCCATCCGCTGCGTCACCTCAAACCCCAGCACCCCGCAATAAAACCCCAGCGCCCGCTCCAAATCCGCCACCTTCAAATGCACATGCCCAATCCCCACCCGCGCATCAATCGCCCCGCTCATGGTCTCCCTAACGCGCCACTTTCCCCACCCCATGGCAAGCCCATTCACTCTGTCGAGCATCTCCGCTCTTCCTTTGCGACTTTGCGCCCTTTGCGCGAAATCTTCTTTTTCTTCTCTCCCTTCTTTTATTCGTGTCCATTCGTGACCCTTTTTTCTTTGGCCTTTTTCGCGTTCTTTCGTGTTTTTTCGTGGTCAACCCTTCTTTTCTTTCCTCTTCCTTTCCTCCCCAATTCTGCCTTCCCATCCCCCGCTCCCTCCACTACCCTTTCCCCATGGAAAAACCCAAGTTCACGCTCGATTTCGAAAAGCCCCTGCGCGACCTCGAAACCCAGCTCGAAAACCTCCGCCGCCTCTCCGCGGAGCAGAATCTCGACGTCCGCGCTGAAATCCGCGCCATCGAGGAAAAACTCGAGGTCACCAAGGCCGCCATCCACAAAAACCTCAACTCCTGGCAAAAGGTCCAGCTCGCCCGCCACCCCCTCCGCCCCTACTCCCTCGACTACATCCAGCACATCTTCACCGACTTCGAGGAACTCCACGGCGACCGCCTCTTCCGCGACGACCAGGCCATTGTCGGCGGCCCCGCCTGGCTCGACGGCAAACCCGTCATGCTCCTCGGCCAGCAAAAAGGCCGCAAAACCAAGGAAAACATCCGCCGCAACTTCGGCATGCCCAACCCCGAAGGCTACCGCAAGGCCCTCCGCCTCATGCGCCTCGCCGAAAAATTCCGCCTTCCCCTCATCGCCCTCGTGGACACCGCCGGCGCCTACCCCGGCATCGGCGCCGAGGAACGCCACGTCGCCGAAGCCATCGCCGTCAACCTCCGCGAAATGAGCATCCTCGAAACCCCCATCATCGCCGTCATCATCGGCGAAGGCGGCTCCGGCGGCGCCCTCGGCATCGCCGTCGCCGACGTCGTCCTCATCCTCGAAAACGCCTACTACTCCGTCATCTCCCCCGAAGGCTGCGCCGCCATCCTCTGGAAAGACCGCGCCAACGCCCCCCAGGCTGCCGAAGCCCTCCAACTCACCGCCGACAAACTCCTCGCCACCGGCGCGGTTGACGGCGTCATCCCCGAACCCCTCGGCGGCGCCCACCTCGACCCCGCCACCGCCGCCAATAACCTCAAGGCCGCCCTCGTCGAACACCTCGACCGCCTGCGCCCCATCCCCGTCAAGGCCCTCCTCGAACAACGCTACCAAAAATTCCGCCGCCTCGGCGTCCTCGAGGAAATCACCCCCGTCACCGATGCCGTCACGGCGAAATAAAATCCTATCCCCTACCCCTTGAAATCCCCCCTACCCCTCCTCCTCGCCGCTCTCCTCTCCCTCTCGCTCTGCGCTCGCGCCGCCGACACCGGCAACACCACGCCCGCTGCTCCCACCACGCCCGCGCTACTCACCCTCAACGTCTGGCCTGGCCCCGCCCCCGGCGAAACCGGCAACATCGCCGCCGAATACCAAAAGAACAACCAGTTCTTCAACGTCTCCGTCCCCACCCTTACCGTTTACCCCGCGCCCAAGGACCAAGCCACCGGCGTCGCCGTCCTCGTCTGCCCCGGCGGCGGCTACCAGTCCGTTTACGCCAGCAAGGAAGGCATCGAACCCTGCCAGTGGCTCAACTCCCTCGGCATCACCGCCGTCCTCCTCAAATACCGCGTCCCCAACCGCCCCGGCGAACCGCGCTACCTCGCCGCCCTCCAGGACGCCCAGCGCGCCATGAGCATCGTCCGCTCCCACGCCCGGGACTGGAATCTCGACCCCGACCGCATCGGCATGATGGGCTTCTCCGCCGGCGGCCAGATGACCGCCGACGTCTCCACCAACTTCACCAAACTCAGCTACCCGCCCGTTGACTCCATCGACAAAGTCAGCAACCGCCCCGATTTCGCCATCCTCGCCTACCCCGGCGGCCTCGTCCAAAAAGGCGCCGACCACCTGACCGCCACCGAAGTCTCCGTCACCAACGACACCCCGCCAAGCTTCATCGTCATCGCCGATAACGACACCAACGGCTCCGCCAACGCCGTCTATTACTACCTCCTCCTCCGCCAGGCCGGCGTCCACGCCGAACTCCACGTTTACGGCGAAGGCGGCCACGGCTTCGGCATGCGGCCCGGCTCCGCGCCCCACAACTCCTGGCCCCAGCGCCTCGAGGACTGGCTCATCCAGCGCGGCATTTTGAAAACGCCGAGCCCGGCTACTGCGCCCGCCACTTCCTAGGATTCACCACTTCAGCCGCAGCCCGTCGTACGCCAGCCGCACGTTCGCCGGCAAAGTCGCCGTCACCGCATCGTAGTCCACCTGGTAAGTCATGTGCGTCAGGAACGCCCGCGGCGCGCCCAGCTCCTGCGCCACGGCGACCGCTTCGCCGATCGTCATGTGCGTCGGGTGTAAATTCGGCCGCAGCCCGTCGAGCACCACCACCTCCGCGCCGCGCGCCAGCGCCCGCGCCTCCGGCGTCACTTCCTTGCAGTCGCAAAAATACGCGAACTTCCTTCCGCTGCCCGCCTCCTCGAACACCAGCCCCAGTACCTCCACGCTTCCGTGCGGCAATCGCGCCGAGTAAATGTTCCCGCCAGGCAGCTCCAGCTTCGGCGGCATCTCCGCGAGTTTGAAACACGGATAACCCTTCGCCACCGGCCGCTCGCCCATCGCATACGGATAAATCCGCCGCACCCGCTCCAAGCCCTCCGGCGTGCTATAGACCGGCAGCACTCCGTCAGCCCGCTGGTCGCAAAACCGCCGCAAGTCGTCCATCCCCAGGATATGGTCGGCGTGCCCGTGCGTCAGGATGAAAACATCCGCTCCGCGAATGTCCTCCCGCACGCACTGCAATCGGAATTCCTGCGCCGCGTCCACTTGCACCCGCATTCCGCCCATCACCACATGCACGCTGCTGCGCGTGCGCCAGTTGCGCGGATTCGCCAAGTCCACGCTCCCGGGCGCCTGGGCGATCATCGGCACGCCTTGCGAGGTGCCCGTGCCGAGAAAAATCACTTCCATAAACCAAAATCCCCGGGTTGCGCGAAAACGCACCCCGCTTGCGGCGCCCCGCAAAATCCAGCCGAAGCCACCCCCGCCTACAGCGCGGACGGGCCCCGCTCGTCCGTCCGGATGCGGATCACTTCCTCAACCGGGATGACAAAAATCTTGCCGTCGCCAATCTTTCCCGTCTTGGCGGCCTTGGTGATGGCGGCGATGGTCTTGGCCACCGCCTCGTCGCCCACCGCGATCTCGATTTTCACCTTCGGCAGGAAATCCACCGTGTATTCGCTCCCGCGATAGATCTCCGTATGGCCCTTCTGGCGGCCAAAACCTTTGACCTCGCTGACGGTCATGCCCTCGATGCCGATTTCGGCCAGGGCTTCCTTCACTTCCTCAAGTTTGAACGGCTTGATGACTGCGGTGATAAGTTTCATGAAAAGAGGATGTTAATATGAGTGGACAGCCAGCCTAGCGGGCCTAACCGCCACTGCAAAGAAAAAAATTGCCCCCTCCATTACTCCAATTATGCCGAACCATTCTGTGGTTGAACCCAGCCCGCCCTTCACAGCGCGCCCCGGCCTTTTTCATCCGTGCGGATGCGGATGACTTCCTCGAGCGGCAGCACAAAAATTTTGCCGTCGCCGATTTTCCCGGTTTTGGCCGCTTTCGACACCGCATCCAGCACCTTGGTCACCGAATCCGCCGGCACGGCGATCTCCAGCATCACCTTCGGCAAAAAATCCACGGTGTATTCGCTGCCGCGGTAAATCTCCGTGTGCCCCTTCTGCCGGCCAAATCCTTTGACCTCGGTGACGGTCATCCCCTCGATGCCGATCTCGGACAGGGCTTCCTTAACTTCTTCCAGTTTGAAGGGTTTGATGATGGCTTTAATGAGTTTCATGGTTGTGGAAGGTTCGGCTTTTTCGGCAATGCTGGCGTTGAGGATGAATTTAGATGAGGGTTTTCCACCAACAAAAATTGGCGGAAGCCGTTGAATTTCAAGGCTAGCCAACCCAAGCAAGCGGTATGCCAGATGCGCATTGTCGTTTCGATTTTACCTCACCTTACCATCACATTGCCGCTCGTCGATTTTATCCAAATTTTAAGATGCATTCTTAATCCGTTGAAAATCAGCGATTTGCCGATGTTGAACATGGCTTCGGTTCCTTCGAAGCCGCCTCCTGCACTGCATGGATTCATGGAGCTTTCCTGCCAGCAAAATCCGTTTGGCAATTTTTGCCCAAACGCCCCCAAGCCAATGACCGTCACCCGCCCGCTCCTCCTTTTTATTGCCGCAGGAATCCGCCCGCCCGTTCCGCCAGAAAACTCTCGTACGTGCGGCGCAATCCCTCGCGCAGGGTAATTTTCGGCTGCCAACCCGTGGCACGCAGCCGCGTAATGTCCAGCAGCTTGCGCGGCGAGCCGTCGGGCTTGGATGTGTCCAGCACCAGCTTTCCCCGGTAGCCCACCGTCTCCGCCACCAATTCCGCCGTCTCGCGAATGGAAATGTCCTCCCCGTAGCCGACGTTCACCCAGTCCGGCGGGTTGTCCAGCGTGCACAAATGCAGCAACGCGTCCGCGCAATCATCCACATGCAGGAACTCGCGCCTTGGCGATCCCGTGCCCCATAAGACCACTTCCGGAGCATGCGCCTCGCGGGCCTCGTGGAAACGCCGCAGCAGCGCCGGCAGCACGTGCGAATTCTGCGGATGGTAATTGTCATGCGGCCCGTACAAATTCGTCGGCATCGCTGAATGGAACATGATCCCGTACTGCTTGCGGTAGTATTGGCACAGCTTCAACCCCGCGATCTTGGCGATGGCGTATGGCTCATTCGTCGGCTCCAGCGGGCTGGTCAGCAGGCAATCCTCGCTCATCGGTTGCGGTGCCAGCCTGGGATAAATGCATGAACTGCCCAGGAAGAGCAGCCGTTTCACCCCCGCCAGGTAGCTGCCGTGCACCAAATTGAGCGCCACCGCCAGATTGCTTTGGATGAACTCCGCCGGGTAGGTGCTGTTGGCATGGATGCCCCCCACCCGCGCCGCCGCCACAATCACCAAATCGGGCTTCTCCTTCTGCAGCAAGGTGTTGACCGCATTGCCATCGCACAGATCGAGCTCCGTGCGCGAACGCAACAACAACCGGCTCGCCGGATGCCCGCGCGCCCGCAATGCCCGCACCACGGCCGCCCCCACCATGCCTTGATGCCCGGTTACCTGCACTTTCCAATCGAGGGGGATGGTCATAATTCAACTTCGCCCTCCAGCTACAGCGGATGGCGCGTTAGTTTTCTTTCGGACATTTTTCTTCGCGCTTAAAGACATTATTCGAGGTATGGGGTGTATTCGGGCACCACCTGGGTGAGGAACTGCTTCACCTGGTTGCGCTGTCCCGGAATCAGGTTTGCTCCCGCACCTGCTCCGGCGACGCCGGCTTCGCCACAAAACGATAGATGCGCCGGTGCGCTGTTTCCACGAACTGCTCGCCCTTGTGCTGCAGCTCCTCGAACAATTTTTCCCCCGGCCGCAACCCCACGTATTTGATCTCAATGTCGATGTCCGGCTGAAAGCCGCTCAGCTCGATCAATTGCCGCGCCACATCCACAATCTTCATCGGCTGGCCCATGTCCAAGACGAAAATCTCCCCGCCCGTCGCCTGCGAAGCCGCCTGCAGCACCAGCCCGACCGCCTCGGGAATCGTCATGAAATAACGCATGACCTCCGGATGCGTCACCGTCACCGGCCCGCCTTCGGCAATCTGCCGCTTAAACGTGGGTATGACACTGCCCGAAGACCCCAGCACGTTGCCAAAGCGCACCGCGCAGAAATTCGTCGCGTTGCCCGGCCCTTGCTGGATGGACTGCAGCGTGATCTCCGCGATCCGCTTCGAGCAGCCCATCACGCTCGTGGGGTTGATCGCCTTGTCGGTGGAAATTAGCACAAACCGGCTCACCTGATGCGCGGAAGCCAGTTGCGCCAGTTGGTAAGTTCCCAACGTGTTGTTTTTGAGCGCTTCCACCGGTTGGTGCTCCATCATCGGCACATGCTTGTGCGCCGCGGCGTGAAACAGAATTGACGGTTTGAACGTCTCCAAAACCCACTCCATGCGCTCGTGGTCCAACACGCTCGCCACGATCGGCAGGACCAGCGAGCCATGCCCCAGGCTGATCATCTCCTGCTCGATTTGAAACATCTGCACCTCGCACTGGTCCACCAGGATCAGCCGCTTTGGTGAACGGTTCGCGATCTGCCGGCACAACTCCGAGCCGATGCTGCCCCCGGCCCCCGTCACCATCACCACCTTTTCCTGAATCATTTCCTGAATCTGCTCGGAATCCAGGCTCACCGGGTCGCGTCCCAGCAAGTCCTCCAGTTCCACGGGACGAATCTGCGAGGCCTGCACCCGGCCCGAAGCCAGGTCCCACATCGATGGCACGATCTCCGTCTCCAGGCCCAGAGCTTTGGCCATGCCCACCACTTCGCGGATCCGGCGGTGGGCCTTCGCCGGCAGAGCGATGATGATGCGCTGAATCTCATAAGCCTCCCTCACCGCCGCCAGCCGGTCCGGCGAGCCGGCCACCGGCACGCCGTGGATTTCATGGCCGTGCTTTGTCTGGTCGTCATCCAAAAACACCACCGGCCGCAGTCCCAAACCGCGCTTGGCCATCAAGTCCGCCGCCACCATCGCGCCGGCATCGCCCGCGCCCACGATCGCCACCCGCCGCTGACCCTCGGGATTGATCGAGGGATGCCCGCTCAGGAAACGCTCCCGATAGAGACGCATCCCCATCCTGAAACCCGTCAGCAACACCATGGAAAACAGCAAATTACCCAGGATGACCGCGCGCGGCGGGATTCTTGTGGGCATGGCCATCCACAACACCACCATGAAAATCCCCACGCAAACCAGCGCCCCGAAAATGCGAAAAAGATCCGGAATTCGAAAATAGGTCAAAAATCCGCGAAACTGACCAAACACATAAAGCATCACCACCTCGATGGGCACGACCCAAAATAGCGCCTGCAGACGCTCCGTCTGGTAGGGTTTTTCAACCTGAAAATCGAACCGCAGCTCATATGCCAGATACAGGCTGACAGTCAGCAGCGAGGCATAACAGACCAGTAACATCAGGTTGCGCATCAGACCTGCCCGTTGAGAAGAATGTAATGCCATGGAAAAGCCGAAAAGGTTGCCATAGTACCATTTGCCCGGTGGCTGGCAATAAGG
>JBEKZN010000063.1:0-7484 GCA_049509815.1 Opitutales bacterium | reverse complement strand
CCGCTTGCAGCTCAAAACCCGGCGAACCCGTCGCCAGCCACGCGTCATAAATCGGGTCGCCCAAGGCGTCCGTGTAGTTGCCGCTGCCCGGAATCTCCACCAGCCGCACATAACGGACATTGTTCAAATCCAGCACGCCCGACAGCACCTGCGGGCTGTTCGCCAGTTGATCCAGGTCGAACGGCGTGCCCCACGATTCGCCGTATGCGTTCTCGTCCTTCCCGGCCAGATTGTAGATCAAGGTCGGATCGAACACCGCATATGGCCATTCGGTGGGATAACCGTATTGCGCCTCCGTCGCCGGCTCCGGGTTGGTGTCCACGCTCGGAAACGGCACAAAATTCACCCCATCGCTCGAAACCTCGACATACGCCAGCTTGCAAAATACCGAGCTCGTTCCTTCCAAAATAAAAGCGTTCCCGAACACCACGAAATCCGCTCCCGGCCCGTCCACAATGCTCCCGTTGAACGCCAGCGTGATCGAACCCGGCGCCGCCCCATTCGCGATGTCCGTCGTCGAAAGATCCCCCAGCGACACCACGTCAAAGTTGTTCCCCGTCGCCGGCCCCAGCGGCGCCGACCCGTTGCCCGCCGAATTCGGGTACAGCCACGTCGAATCAATCAGGCCCGGATTCGCCGGCGCATAATCGACCACCGTCGTCGCCCAACCCACAAACGCCGGATTCACGCTCTGTCCGTTGTTGATCGGATCGCCGTTGGCGTCGAAATTCGACACCCCCTCCCCCATCGGCCCCACAAACCCCGGAACCGGCAGGTCCGGCGCGCCCGCGGGCCCGCTGCCGTCGGCGTAGGAATACGGCCCCGTCGGCAGCGTGGTGTACAAGGTCGGCGTTCCACCCGCCCACGTTCCCGCCGCCGTGCCGGCCCACGCCAGCGCGCCCATCACCCATCGCCGCCAACCGCGGTTGCTCGTTCCTTTCATTGGATCTTCAACAGGGCCATCAAGCTCGTCGCCTTGCCCTCGGCGTTCGTGATCACCACCCGATAGCTGCCGCCGTCCGCGATCGTCACGCCGCTGACCGTCAGCGTCGCCGTGTTCGCCCCGGAAATCCTCCCCGCGTTGCGCAGCATGGCGCCGTTCTTCTGCCACGCATACGTCTGCGTCAGCGGCGACGGACTCGTCGCGCTCACGCTAAAATGCACCGTCTGCCCGCGTGACGCCGTCACCGGCTCGGGCTGCTGCGTAATCACCGGCGCCAGCGCGTCCGCGGCCGTCGCATAACCATACACCACCGCGTCCCCGGTCGAAAACCCCGCCTGCCACGCATAGCTGACGTACCCGGTTCCGTTCCGCAAAAACGTACTCATTGTGTAGGCGCCCCCGGAAACCTGCGGCGTCAGCACCCCGCCGAGCTTTTGCGCCGGATCCCACCAAAACATCCCGTCGCTCGCAAAACCCGCCGCCCACAGCCGCCCCCGCGCGTCCTCCACGATGCTGTCCACCACGTCCGTGCTAAAGGTGTAAATCAATTGGCCGTCGGCCGGCGTGAGCGTCTTCTTTTCCGCCAGCGCCTTTTGCAACTGACGCGGCGTAAATTCGTACACGGCGTCATTGTCGTTGTCCGCGACGAACAAGTCCCCCGCGCCGTCCGTCGCCAGTCCCGCGCTGAACTCCCCGGCCTGGTCCACCAGCAACTGCTCCGCGCCCGTCAGCGTCACCACGCTCACCGCGTTCACCCCGTCCGTGCCGTCTTCGCCCGCGACATACAGGCTCGCCGCGTTGCGCGCCACGCCCGAAAAATTCTGCGTCGTCACGATTGACGCATACTTGGGCGCCACCGCACTCAAGGGATTGAACTGGTAAAGGCTGCTGTTCTCCGCCATCCCCGCCCCCACCACCGCCACCCGGCTGCTCAGAACCGCCAGAAAACTCGGGTCCACCCCGTCGCCGCCGATGGTCGCGAAAGCCGACACGTTCGCCGCCCCAAATGCATTCTGCGTGTAAATCAGGTTGTTGTTCCCGTAAAGAAACCGCCCGTCCGGCAGGTGCGTGATCGCCAGCGCCCCGTAGTGCGGCGGCGCGCTCACCAGGTTTGGCAGTGGCAGCGTGGTCCAGCCCAAGGCCGAAACCGCCAGGCCGGGGACCAGCCCCAGACTCAAAAACCAGCGCCGTGTGAGGCGCCCGTGCGTTAAATGGCGAATGCCATGTTTGGAGTGCTGGCCGAAAATATTGAGCGTCATGTGGTCGGTGGCCCGTTGCGCGCGGGCCCGTGCGGAACCCTTTCTCGACCAAACTCCCAGGCACAAAGCACCCCGCCAGGCGTCGTCCGCGCGCCATCAATCCGCGCAGCCGCACCCCGCCGGTCACTCCCTGCCCGGACCTTCAATCGCGAAAGCGTCCCAGGTTTTTCCGCCACGCGTCGCTCACCGGAAACCGGCGGCTTCGTCCTGGCGGAATGCCCGCCCACCTCGTCTTCTGGCTCCCGGTGACCCGGATTGCCTCCGTTCCCCCCTCCGCTGCTATTGGCCTGCGTAGTGGAAAACGAAATTCAACCCGGAGGCCGCCCGCGCCTTCCCGCGGCGCCGGAATGGCGCCACAGTGGCTTCGCGGGCGGTGCGACCGGTTACAGCGGCGCGACCGCGTCCGATTTGCACGGACTTCCGTTTGATGGGCTGGCGATTTGGCGCCGCGCTTCCTTTCGGAATGGCCGCGCCGGTGAAAGAACTCCTGCAAATTGCCGCCCGCCCCCGCACCCTGGCAACAAAAAACGTTCCTTGCCTCGTGAGGTTTTCACCCCTCCACCGCAATCATCGCCTTCACCAGCCCCGGCTGCGCGGCCACCTTGGCAAACTGCGCCGGGACTTCCGTCAGCGTCATCCGGTTCGTGATCCACGGCCCCGTGTCAATCTCACCGCGCTCGATGCGCCCGATCACGTCCGCAAACGTTCCCGGCAGCGCGTTGCGGCTGGCCAGCACCGTCAGCTCCCGCCGGTGGAAATTCGGATCGTCGAAAGTGATCTGCCCCGTCATCAAACCCAGGAACACCAGCCGCCCGCCGTGCGCCAGCAGCGTGAAACACCGCTCCATCGAGCCCTTGTTGCCCGTCGCGTCAATCACCACCGCCGGCAGCCCGCCCTCAAACACCGCGCTCACCTGCGCTTCCGCATCCCCTGCGCTCGCGTCCACCAGCCGCGTGACCCCCAGCCGCTCGCGCACAAACGCCAGCCGCTGCGCGTTGACATCCAGCACCGCCACCCGCGCACCCGCGGCCTGGGCAAACTGGATTGCCCCCAGCCCGATCGGCCCGGCTCCCACCACGAGCGCCGCCTCGCCCGCCCGCAACTGCGCCCGCTCCACCCCGTGCGCCCCGATGCACAGCGTCTCCACCAGCGCGAGTTGGTCAAAGCCCAGCTTCGTCGAACGATGCAGCTTGCGCGCCGGCACCGTGATCAGCGGACGCATCCCGCCGTCAATGTGCACCCCCATCACCCGCAGGTTTTCGCAGCAATTCGGCCGCCCCGCCCGCGAAGCCGGGCTGTCCGGATCATTAATGTACGGCTCCACCGAGCAACGCTCGCCCACAACCACCCCGGCGCCCGTGCCCGCCTCCACGATTTCCACCCCCAGCTCATGCCCCAAAATCCGCGGGTAGCTGAAAAACGGCTGACGCCCGGCAAAAGCGTGCAAATCCGTCCCGCACACCCCGATGCGGTGCACCCGCACCAGCGCCTCTTCCGGCCCGGGCGCGGGCGGCGGCTCCTGCTCGATCAATTCAAAGCGGCCGGGCTCGGCCAGGACAACGGCTTGCATCAGCAAAACAAAACTAGACGGAGGTCGGGGTGGGTGTGGCCGCGGACTCCGCAGCCTTGTTCCACAACCGGCGCTCCTTGATGATCGCCGCCGCCTGTGGCGGCACCATCTTTTCCCAAGCCGGGTCGCCGGCAATGATTTTCTTGAGCACGTCGCGCGAAAAAATGTCGAGGTTCGCCGGCTGGAAGCCCGCCACCGACTCGATGTAGTGATTCTCGAGTAGGTACGCGTACAGGTTCCGCAGATGGATTTTTACCTGCACGTTTTGCGCCGTGATCAGCCAGTCCCCCGGCATGTGGAAGGCCGGCGGCGGCGGAGCCGCTGCCGCCGGAGGCTGGCCCGACGCCGCCAGTTCTGCGGCCGCCTTTTCCGCCAGGTACCGCGTATAGCCCGAGCCTTTCATCGGGTACACGTACATCTTCGTGCCTTCCTTGAACAGCCGTCCGCACGCCTCCAAAATCCCCCCCGGCAGGTTTTCATAATACTGCTCGTTGAAAACCTCCAGCAGGTTGTTGATCCCGAGCACGATCCCCACCATCTTTTTCGTGTACCGCCGGAAATAGTCCGTCAGCCGGAAAAATTCGGAATAGTTCGAAATCAGCACATGGTGGCCCAGCGCCGCCAGCGTGTCCACCCGCGCCAGAAAATCATCCAGGTGCAGCTCCCCGTCCGCCAGGATGTTGCGCAGCGTCAGCTCCATCAAAACCATCACCTCCTCCTCCCCGCGGTTCTTTTCCTCCTGCAAAAACTGCGCCCCCGCGCACTCCAGCATGTCCACGTTCACGTTCGTCACCGGCCGGAACGACCCGCGCTCCACTAGGATCGGCTTTTTATAAAGCGCCTCCGAAGGCTGCAGCACATGCCGGTCCGGCCCGTACATGATCGCGTTGGTCAGCCCGAACTTCACCAAATGCAGGCACACCGCGCGGTTCTCCACGTGTATGAAGTCCGGCCCCTGGATCTCCAGCATGTCCACCTCGATGCGCTCGATGCCCAGGTTGTCCGCCAGCGAATAAATGAAATCCTCCACGTTGGTGTGCATCATCGCCCCGTACACCAGGTTCACCCCGATCATCCCCAGCGCGTCCTGCTGCGCCAGCGCCGTCTTGTCCCACATCCGCACATGGATCGTGATCTCGTTCGGCGGCGTCTGCGGCCGCAACTGAAACCGGATCCCCATCCATCCGTGGCAGTCGTTCGTGTTCTTGAAACTCGCCGCCGCCACCGTGTTGGCGTAAACAAAGAAACACGTCCGCTCGCCGCGCACCTCCTGCAACCGCTCCGTCAGCAGTTGGTACTCGTGCTCCATCATCTGTCCCAGCCGCTCCCGCGAAACATACCGCTTCGCCTTCCCGTAAATCGCGTCGCTGAACTTCATGTCGTACGCCGACATGCTCTTGGCGATGGTCCCCGCTGCTCCCCCCACCTGGAAAAAATGCCGCGCCACTTCCTGGCCCGCGCCGATTTCGGCGAACGTGCCGTAGATCTTCTGATCCAGGTTGATGGCCAGGGCCTTTTGGTCGGTCGTCAGTTTCTCGATCTGCGGAATGGATGCTTTCATGGTGGCGGCAGGTGCAAAATTGGAAATCCAAGCTGCAAGTTACACGCCAAGCCGCCCTTCGCCAAGGGATTTTCTCGTCACACCTTCGCCACTTGCCTCCGCGCCCGGGCCTGCTACAGTGCCCGTTATGCGTTTTTTCTGGAAAATTGTTGCCGCCAACATTGTCGCCATGTTGTTGACCGTCTTCGTTCTGGGCATGGTCCTGTTCGCCGGCGGAGTCCTCATCGCCCTCGCCCTTCAGGGCCGCCACAAGGAACCCGCCATCCAGCCCGGCTCCATCCTCGTTTTTGACCTCAACGTCAACATCACCGACTCCCCCGCATACGCTGACGCCAGCGACCTCTTCGACCAAAACGGCTCCTCCACCATCTCCCTCCTCGAAGTCGAAAACGCCATCGATGCCGCCGCCAAGGACAAAAATGTCGTCGGCCTCTTCCTCTCCGGCAGCCTCGAAAGCGACGACTACGGCTCCAGCTACGCCGCCCTGCGCGAAATCCGCCAGTCCATCGCCGCCTTCAAGGCCGCCGGTAAACCCGTTTACGCCTACCTTATTTCCCCCACTCCCAAGGACTACTACCTCGCCAGCACCGCCGACAAAATTTTCCTCAACCCACTTGGCGATTTCAGCCTCAACGGCCTCGCCGCCGAGGAAATCTTCCTGGGCGACACCCTCAAAAAATACGGCATCGGCGTCCAGGTCACCCGCGTCGGCAAATACAAATCCGCCACCGAAATCTTCACCAACAGCCACATGAGCGACGCCGACCGCGAGCAGCTCACCCTGCTCCTCAGCGACATCTGGGATCAGGTCCTCTCCGACCTCGCCGCCAGCCGCAACCTCAGCGTCGATCGCCTCCACGACCTCGCCAACAACCCCGGCCTCTACCTCCCCGCCGACGCTCTTAAAGACAAACTCGTTGACCAGCTCGGTTACTTCGACGAAGTCCTCGACGCCCTCAACGCCCTCGCCCAGCACGACGACGACCTCAACACCTTCCGCCAAATCAGCGTCGCTGACTACGCCGACCGCCTCGACCGCCGCCGCCTCGAAGCCTCCAACAGCATATTCGCTCCCGACAGCCGCATCGCCGTCGTGTACGCCGAAGGCGAAATCGTTGATGGCGAGGGCGGCCCCGGCTACGTCGGCGGCGACGACCTCGCCCGCTCCTTGCGCGACCTGCGCACCGACGACACCGTCAAGGCCGTCGTCCTGCGTGTGAACAGCCCCGGCGGCAGTGCCGAAGCCAGCGAAGTCATCCAGCGCGAAGTCAAACTCCTCAAGGAAGCCAAACCCGTCATCATCTCCTTCGGCGCCGTCGCCGCCAGCGGCGGCTACTGGATCTCCACCCCCGGCGACTACATCCTCGCCGAACCCACCACCATCACCGGCTCCATCGGCGTCTTCGGCCTCAAGTTCAACATCCAGGACATCTCCCAGCAGTACGGCCTCAACTTCGACGGCGTCAAAACCGCCACCTTCGCCGACATGGACACCGTCTCCCGCCCCTGGTCGCCCGAGGAAGAGGCCCTCGCCCAGACTTTCGTGGACTTCATCTACGACCAGTTCATTGACAAAGTCTCCACCGGCCGCGGCCTCACCCCCGACCGCGTCCGCGAAATCGCCCAGGGCCGCGTCTGGTCCGGCACCCAGGCCGTGAAGCTGAAACTCGTGGACGACATCGGCGGTCTCCGCGAAGCCATCGCCAAGGCCGAGGACCGCGCCGGCCTCACCGGCAAAAAATGGATCCTCGAGCAAATCCCCGAAAAACGCACCGCCGCCGAAGCCCTCATCGAAGCCATCACCACCAACAACCAATCCGAGCCCGTCGCCCGCGTCGCCGGAGCGGCCGGCGCCGCCATCCAGGGCCGCGACCCCGTCGCCGCCTCCCTCCGCCAAATGCAAAGCCAGTGGAACCAGCTCCGCGCCCTCAACGACCCCCAGGGCGTTTACGCCCGCCTGCCCTACCAGCTCGAGTTTTAAGCGTAACTCGCGCCGCTCCTCGCCGGGCCGCGACCCAACTCGTTTCAGCCTGTTGGATTTTTCCGCCCCGAGCCCCTCCGTCACAATCTTGTGACGCCCCTACCCGCGTTTCGGGCTTTCCCCCGCCCGATTTCCGCCTACCGTGTACCAAACCGCGTGCTTGCGTCTTT